>JACMLA010000617.1 GCA_014379815.1 Bryobacteraceae bacterium
CGGTAGAACGTAATGTGTTCAGGACAACAAGGGGAGGGAAAGAACAATGTGGGCTTCTGCTTTAATGCCGAATTCCACAGGATTGTCACTAGTTCCAAATCCGCATCGCTAAGCTGCACCATGCGATCCCGACTAGCTCCATGCCACTCTTTGTTATGCCACACCGGCCACACGTGGTCGCTCATACGACGCGTGATGTCCTCCCGCCATGCGCGCCACCACTCCAGTCGCGCGTCCTGATCGGCAGCATTACCGATACTCAGATCTGGCGGGACCTCGGCACGGTCAGACAACTGATACTGGAATCCATCGCTCATCTCCCCATAAGGAGGAAACCTGACATCTCGCGCATCTGTGTCGCCCATGCTCTAGCTCCTGTCGATTCGTAATTGTTTGATACTGAACCGGTACTGCTCCTCAATCTCGCGAACGCTCTGAAACGAGCAAACCTCGGATGCGGCCATGCGCTCCCGCAGACTGTTCCGCAAGTCACGCAACCGGACACCATCAGTTCCAAGTGCGACCGCGATCCGTACATAGGCGTCCGTCGAATCGGCGCAAAGTTCCCCAAGTCCCATGCGGCCGAGGATGCTGAACGAAACCCGCGAAACATGCGTCTGCCCTGCCAGTGTCACGACCGGAACACCCATCCAGAGACACTCGCAGGTCGTAGTTTGGCCAGTATACGGAAACGAATCCAAAGCAATATCCACACTGGATACTGCTGCCAGGTGACGAAGAGGATCCATGCGTCCGGCAAACTGGATCCGCTGGCCCTCAACGCCACGCGACTGCAGTTCGCTCCGGAATCGCATACACGCTGCGGAGTCCGGGTCATCAAGCTCAAACGCCCCATAGTGAATGAGAAGTCTCGAGCCAGCCACCCCGAGAAGCACCTGCGCCACGCAGTCCCAAAACAAAGCATGGTACTTCGCAGGTCTCTGAAAAAGTCCAAAAGTCACGAAGCCTGCGACTTCGTAAGGTGGCGGACCAATCGCCGGCGCAGCCGGTGGAGCGTACGTCAAATAGCCGCCTGGAATCCGCAGAGGCGTTTCCGTATACTGCGATTCACCGCCCTGTGGGCACACCCACTCGTCGGTAAAGATGTAGTCGATCGCCGAAACGCCGGTGGTGCAGGGATAGTTTGGAAATGCCATCTGCACCCGGGCGGGACGGAGCGCAAACACATCCAGGCGATGGTCGGGGTAATGGCCTGAGACGTCTACCAGGACGTCAACGGCATCCCGCCCGATCTGCTCGGCTACAGCAACAGCCGACACACCACCAATGTGTCGCCAGTGTTCCGCCAGCGCCCGATAGCTCAAGCGATTCGGATTGTGTCCCCGACTCGCGTCATACCAGAACACCTCGAACTCGTTCCGATCGTGATTCTGTAGCAGAGACAAAAGGAAGAAGTACGAAGGGTCCGCGTTGGACTCGCCACATACATAACCAACCCGAATCCGGCCTCCCCGCGCACTGGATCGCAAGGACGAGGCCGTCCTCTCAGAAGGAATCACATGTGTCGACGCCCACCCTTCGTGGGCCAGCCTTAGCTCCTCGCCGCTTTGTGAGGACTGGTGCAGCAGACTGCACAAATACTCGGAATGCAGCTGCGGGTGGGGGTGTATCCCAAGAAGCTGGAATCCCAAACGGACGCAATCATCTGTAAAGCCCGCCTGCATCATCGACCGCGCAAGCCGCAGCAGTGATGGAACATTGTCCGGTTGCGTGTCCGCGAGCCTTCGTCGTTCTGCAAGTTCCTCGTGATACCGTCCAGCCTGAAGATACACATCCGCCACACGATCGCGTGATAGCAGATTCAAACGGGGCGATCGCAGTACGTCGGTTGATGTCTTGCGCAAACTGCCGAGCTGTGCCGCTTGCTGGAAACAGTGGATGCAAGCATCCCACTCCCCGAGAGCGTACTGCAGCGTCGCAAGGTCCTGCCACCACCCGCCCCGTAACGGCTCCATCCCAAGAGCCTCGATCATGAGTTCCGTGGCAGTCTCGACACGACCGTGGGCAACCGCCGCAATCGCCTCCGCGTGTAAGTCTGCCCCTACTCTTCCAGACAGATATAAGCGGTCCCGTCCGCCTCGCGGTCAATGCGGACCCGGCTTACTGGATGTGCATCCTGCAGACGCACCGATGCCGACTGAAGCCTGATCTCCTGTCCCGTCGGACTCACTCCAACGTCCTCCATGCGGGCTCGCTGGTGACCACTTTCCAGTCCTACTGTAAGTTCGTTCCGCTTCGACAAAATGAGAATCGTTTTCTTAGACATAGCAGTGATCTCCTCGAGATTGCAGTTTAAACTAGTTGCATTTGCCGCAATAAAGCCGTAAACCTTGGTGACCCGCGCAAATTCGTCAGGAAGGGAATCACGTTCGAATACAGCAAGCGGCGGTCTCGCATCGAAGCCGCCCGTTCCAACAGCGTGCAGGCTTCCTCCGTCCGTCCTTCAATCGCGTAGATCCACGCAATCGTTACCGGGGACGTTCCACCCTGCTGCATATCCGATTCCAGCTTCATCAGGTGGACCCGCGTTGCCTCGGCATCGCCCTTTAACGCATAAATCAGGGCATACAGCTGATCGGCAAATGACGTTCGCCCTTCTGCGGAAGCGTCGCGCTCCATGGCAAGGATCCGCTCCGCTTGTTCCAGCGCCAGCCGGTAATATCCGGAAGCTTCGCCGGCAGAGCTGCTGTGGCCGAGCCACGCGTAAACTTGTCCAAGATTGTGCCTCGCCAGCAGCGTGTCTTTGCTGATCACGGCAGTGCGCAGCATCTCCACGGACTCCTGATGACGACCCGCCAGGAACAGGTAAAGCCCCGCACTGGGGGCTCCTGCGCGATCGTACGGGTCCAGTTCCATCGCCCTTGCCGCTTCCGGCAATGCTTCGTTCCAACGCCCAAACTGAGCTAATAAACCCGCATACCACCGGCGTGCCTTCGCCATATTTGGCTTCAGACGCAGTGCCTCTTTGTAGGCCGCTTCAGCGCCCTGCCAGTCCCAGTCCATCTGACGCACCGCCGCAAGAACCAGGTGTGCTTCCGCCAGACCAGGGTCCAGTTGCACAGCTTGAGCCGCATAGGTCCGGGCCTGATCCGCCAGCTGAGCATGCGGCCGATAGTTATAGTTCATCAATGCCATGTGTGCATCAGCCGCCGCCGCGTGGGCTAGTGCAAACCGGGGATCTTCCGAGATAGCCTTGCGAAAGTACTCAATGGCCGCACTCGCCGACATCGGAGACAGCTCCTCCAGAAGCTTGTGTCCCCGAAGGTAAGCCTCAAACGCTTCGTTGCTCGTTGTCGGAGCGCCCGCCATTACAGCCGCAGTTTGGGGCGCAAGCCACTGCCTAAGCCGGAGCGCTGCCGCCTGAATCAAATAGGGTGGAGTACGGTCATTCAACTTGCCCAGCAACACCCTCTGTTCCACCGAAGCCACCGTGTTGGCGGCAATATCGGTCTGCAGCTCCAGCGGGTTCTGGATACCCTGCCGATCGAAGTTGTCCGACCAGAGCAGATCTCCCTTCTGTTCGTTGTCGCTTAGCTGCATGGTCAGGCGAATCTGCCCGTTATGCGCCTGCAGCGTACCGTCCAGTGAGAATCGCCCAGAGCGTCGGGCAGGCGCACCCGCTCGCGTCGTGTGCGGAGAAAAGACCTTCACACCCCGAACCGTCAATAGTCTTCGCATCAGTTCCTGTGTCGTACCTTTACACAGGTAGTCCAGTTCCTGTTCGCCCGTCTGATTTGTAATCTCGAAAACCTCCACCGACGCTGTTACCGGCTGCAGTACCACACTTGCCAGAGTTGCGGCGCCGCCAGCCAGCGGAATCGTAATCAGAGCCGCCACCATGACCCGCCGGGCAAGAGCCGGAAACCATCTCGAAAGCCCCTGACGCTCCGCTACTTTTTCGTCCCCTTTGGCAACAACTTCCAGCGCAGGACTCTCGAGAGCTTGCATCGCATCGAAAACGCTGCCAAACCGGGCCTCCGGTTTTACCTCCACACACCGTAAAATGGCCTCGCTCCAGTGTTCCGGCAAATCGGTCGAACGTTGCATTGGAGATGCGGGCGTCTCCCATAGCTTCTCGTAGCAAAGCGCCTGCAGAGAACGTGAGGAGAACGCTCTTGTGCTGGTCACCATCTCATCCACCACCAGTCCAAAGGCGTAGATGTCCGTAGCCGTGCTGGGTCGCTGATTCTCGAGCAGTTCAGGCGCCATAAAGTACGGCGCACCGCCGACCGTGGATTCAGGCTCGGAGTCGAACCTCTCGCTCTCCGTGCCATCCCGTCGCGCAAGCCCGAAGTCGGTTACCACGGCACGGGGTTGCCCAATATCACCGGCCGTGATCATGATATTGGAAGGTTTCAGGTCGCGGTGGACAATGTTGTGTTCATGGAGAATCTGGAGACCGCTGGCAACCTGCCTGATGATTGGCAGAGCCTCCTCTATCCCAAGAGGTCGCTTGCGCAAGAGAAGGTCCGCAAGACTCTCACCTTCCAGCAACTCCATCGTGAAGCAGGGTGTCATTTGCCCATCAGGGCGTCGGTGTTCTACGAAGTCGAACACCCGCACCAGATTCTCGTGGGCTACCTGACGCGCGACCAGCAGTTCACGTTTAAAACGGTCGAGCGCATCGGCGTCGCCCATCGAATCTGAGCGTAGAGTCTTCAGCGCGATGCGGAGTCGCAGCCATTCATCCCATGCCGCGTACACCTCGCCCATACCACCGGCTGCAATCAATCGCTCGATCCGAAACCGGCCCGCGATGATTTGACCTTCAGAGAGCACCGGAGTCCGTGCCGGTACCCGCAGCGGCGCCGAGGCATCTTCACGATGGTGCTGAATCAGCTCCAGAACGGCATCCCGGACCACCGGTTCATTAGCGCATCGGGTGAGAACAAATTCCGCCCGATCCGGCGCAGGCAAGTCCAGAGCTTCGTCGAAGATCTGTTTAGTGGCTTCCCACTCCTCAGAGTTCATCGTCCGCCGGCTTCTCTTGCAAACGCGCGGCAAGCCAGGCTCGTGCCACCTTCCAGTCGCGCTTTACGGTACGTTCATCTATGCCCAGTGCCTGCGCAATCTCTCCATGGGTGAGTCCGCCGAAGCACCGCATGTCCACCACTTGCGCCATCCTCGGTTCTTCGCTAGCCAGCCGGTCCAGCACCTGCCCAATCACAACGGCATCACAAGGCAGCTCCACCAGTTCCAGCAGCTCCAGTTGCACCGCCACATGTTTGCCTCCTCTTCGCTCAGAGTTGTGGGAACGCGCATAGTCGATCAAAAACCGCCGCATCGCCTGCGAAGCAACGGCCAGAAAGTGCATCCGGTCACGCCAGTCAATCCCGCGAGCTTTCGCAATGTGCAGGAAAAACTCATTCACCAGAGCCGTCGCCTGCAGAGTATGATCGCTCCGCTCGGCATTCATCCGGTACTCGGCAAGCCGCTTCAGGTCGGGATACAGCAAGTCCATCAGCTGATCATGGGCTCCGGTGACGCCACCCGAGACCTGCCGCAGCAAGACAGTGATATCGCCAGGACACGACGGAGCAGACTCGTAGTCTTGTGGAGGCAGCATGTTCGGAAATGGTGGAATCATACCCCGAACCTCAGTACCGGTCAAGCGAGGAACTCGTCAGCAGGCGTAGTCACCTGATTACCGTTTTCTTTTACAAGACCGCCGTTCGCTTTAATGAAGTCGATAACGCTCTTTGACTCGGTCCACCAGGGACATTGCGCACGAAAGTCCGGCATCAGTCTTCGCGATAACCGCCCGACAACAGTCTGGTCCCACTTGAAGTGATGAACCTCAACCGGCTCACTATAAAACCGCAGGGCGCGATCGGTCCGCGGAAAATGATTGCCAGGATTCAATTCAATGTCTCCTCGCGCACACGGAACTTTCCTCGCCGTGGATGGAGCCAGTTCAGGCGCCAGCTCAATGCGTCGGGGATACTGCGTCCAGATTGGCTGACTCGCATCAAACGCCTTCAACCGGCCGTCGTCAGCCACCCGGTCCACCAGAAATCCACGAAAATAGTCGACTTGCATGGACTCAGCGAGCCGCAGCAAAGACCGGAAGTCACCTGGGTAGACATGGAACTCGTCGATGTCGGCCCAGAGAATCCAGTCGGTTGGCTTACACTCTTTGACTTGAATCGAGTCGTGGTGCTGTCGCAGGTTATACGAATTGAATGGCCGCTTCAGCAGGCCCGTCAGCTGCAGTCCATACGGAACAAGTGAGGCCGTGGCTGCATGGAATGCGAGCTCCCTGGAGACAGGAGCCATGTCCGGTTCCACCTGTAGTGTCATGTGGAATCGGTCCACGCCAAGCAGCAGATAGTGCTCAACGAATTGAGGCAGGAAGGGTATTCGTGCCGGTTCCAGAGTACAAATAAGGTGGATCATGAGGAGCAAGCCGAGTGGGGCTCATTACTATTAGCGAAATTCGCGCAGCCGATCGTGACACGAAGGGCCGCCACAAATCACTGTGTCGGGAGCATACTGGCGAGAGTGCGTGCCCGCAGATCAGCTTCCTTCTGAACCAGTCCTTTTACGCCGGCGATCCACGGCCCTTTCGCGAATACAAAAACCGGCTTTCCGCCGTCCTCACCGAAGTAACCTCCGAACGACGGAATCAGTTTTGGACCGTTCATTGTCTTGCGCCAGTCCGAAAGTGCAATCGCTGCTGCGGTCGGCGACGCCAGTTTCGCGACAAACAGCGAGTACTCCGTTTTGCCTTGCTTGTAGTGCCCGACCGTTCCGCTAGGCAAAAACGATTTACCCATAAATTGCCGGTCGACGACTTCCGTCCGAATCAACCCAGTCTTCGGAAACCGTCGGGATTCATCTGTAACACCCAGCGCGATAGTCACAAGACAAAGCGAAGCAATCAGGCCTTTCGACATCGACCCAGAGTAGCGTGCTGCGTATCCACATGACCTGCAAACGATGCAAAGTTGCCATGCGGGAAGTAAAAGGCCACATCTATCACAAGCAAAGAAAGTGGAGGTGCCCCAGATGCCACAAAGCACGCATGCAGAAGCAAAAGTAGATTACGCGCCGATCTGCACCAGCGGTCCGCCCGCGCCCAAAGCTTCGTTGTGAAATGCATCGCATCCAATACACAAATTCTGGTACTCGCGGCCAGAAGGTAAGACCACACGCGATTTCTGGTAGAACTTCTCCACAGTCCAGCCGTGTACGATTCCCATCCTCTCCGGGTGCCCCATCGAGATTGCTTCGTACACCGGATTCCCGACCAGCCTGTCCAGCACGTCGTCAAGCTTGTCGGTCAAAAGCGAACCGACCGGTAGCCTGGTCTTGATGCAGCATGGATACACATTGCCTTCCGGATCGATGGAAACCTCAGAGCCTCCGTACTCGCGTGCCAAAAAGTTCAAACCTCCCGACCAACCGTTGCAGAAGTTGTCCGCAAGGGTAGCCCGGGTGTGCTCGTTCTGCATTGCCCGGCCTCTGGGCCACAACTTGCCAATCCACGACTCGGGCGTTGCCCCAAAGAAGTGGTAGTACCGCTCTCCGGCTTTTCGATCCGGGACCGGAACCCACTCCCGCATACCGGCTTCCTGAAACCACCCGGTCAGTTTCGCCCGTAACCTCTCGCGAACAGACTCTTCTTCCAGACCTGCGTGATACGCATCCATCCCGGAGATCGAGATCACCGAGACATCCAGATCCAGCAATTCCCCTATCTGTCGCCGGGTCAAAATGTCGCCCGTTGTCTGAACGATAAGCTCGACACCGCCATGGTCGAGATACTTGCGCCGCAACTGACGCAGTCCAGGATACAGCACGGTCTCGCGAACGGCATCGAGCAGAATCTCGCCACCTGCGAGGATGATGCGGCCCCGCTTCTGGCGAAACTCATCTCCGGTATCGAGAAACCGCATAG
>JACMLA010000618.1 GCA_014379815.1 Bryobacteraceae bacterium
AATCGACCGCAAACCCCGGGCAAAGGTCAGACCCTTCTTCTCGTTCACCGGAATCTGTGTAATTCCCTTTAGCTGATACTCGACCGGATCTTCAATCGTGATGATCTTGTCTTCTTCGTTCTTGATCTCACTCAGCGCGGCATACAACGTGGTGGTCTTACCAGAACCGGTTGGCCCCGTGACCAGAACCATTCCGTAGGGTTCCTTGATGTAGCGCCGGAATTTGACAATATCGTTCGACGCGAAACCAACCACATCGAGGGTCAGCTTGGTAAACTTCTCGCTCATCGATTCTTTGTCGAGAACACGAAGTACCGCGTCTTCGCCATGAATCGTCGGCATAATCGAGACGCGAAAGTCGATCAGCCGGCCCTTGTAGCGAACCCGGAAACGTCCGTCCTGCGGAACCCGGCGCTCCGAGATATCGAGTTCGCTCATCACCTTGATTCGCGAAATAATCGTCGAGTGCCAGTCCTTGGCAATCGGCGGCATCGCCATGTGGAGCACACCATCGATACGGTACTTGATCCCGACTTCCTGGTCCCGTGTCTCTATGTGAATGTCGCTCGCGCGGCGTTCCAGTGCGCTGAAAATCGTCGTGTCGACGAGTTTGATAACGGGCGCGATGTCGCTGTCGGTAGCCGACAGTTTGTCGATGGACAGCGTCTCGTCGGGGTTCTCTTCATCCCCGATCACATCCAGCGCAAAGCCTTCGGTCACTTCCTCCAGAACACGCTGGGATTGCTCCGTCTTCTTGAGCAAATCCGCGATCTGGCTTAGCGTCGCTACCTTAACCTTCAGCTTCTTCCGCAACAGAATCGACAACTCGTCCACGAGGTGCAGATTGCGAGGATCTGCGAGCGCAATCTCCAGCGTGCCGTTCTTGGAGTACAGCGGAACGAAGTTGTACCGGAACATCAGATCGACTGGCACCGAGTGGAACAGGTCGTGGTCGATCTGTGTTTCCCGCAAATCCACGAAGTCGCAACGGTAGCGCGACGCCAGCATCCGCGATTGAACGGATTCCTGGTCCGGTTCGAGCCTGGTACGTTCGGCTGCCATAAATGCTCCTCAACCTCCGAAAGTATCTGCCAGAGAAAAGATCGGCAGATACAAAGCAATCAATACAAACGCGACGAAAATGCCCATGAAAATCATAATTGCGGGCTCGATCATCGACAGTGCCGCCTGCATCCGCGTGCTAACGTCGTCCTCATAAAAGTCCGCTACGCTGTTCAGCATCGCCGGCAAGGCACCGGTCGACTCACCCACTTCAATCATGTCAATGGAAAGTCCTGGGAAAACTTCCGTGGCGTTCAGGGACGACGAGAGAGGCTGGCCTTCTCTTACCATTCTGACAGCCTTATCCAGTGCCTGGGTCAACAGAGGTGTTCCCAGTGAAGCCGATGCAGTTCCGAGCGCCTGCACCAGCGGAATACCGCCCTGCAGCAATGTGCTCAGAACTCGCGAGAACTGCGCGACCTGGTACTTAATCCATATGTCGCCGAAAATAGGCATGCGTAACTTAACGCGGTCAATCGCGAGCTGTGCGGCTTCGGTTCGCGCCCAAATGCGAAATCCGATGAAAGCCGCCACCAGAAGTCCGGCAACCAGCACGATGTAGTCGCGCGAGGTCGTACCGATGGCAATCAGAATCTGCGTCATCTGAGGCAGATTCGCCGACATCGACCCGTAAAGCTGAGCAAAGTTCGGGACGACGTATGTGATGAGAAAGATAATCAGCCCAAACACCAGGACGATCAGAAAACTGGGATAAATCAGCGAGACAATCACTTTCTTGCGGATCGCCAGCGCGGTTTTCTGGTACGTAATAAAACGCTCGAGAACGTCAGCAAGCGCACCTGACTTTTCGCCTGCCAGCACCGATGTCACATACACCGGCGGGAAGATGCCCTGCTTCTCAAACGCATCGGAAAGCAACAATCCGTGCCGCACTTCGTCCCGAACGGAGTTGATATAGGGCTTCAACTTAGGATCTACGAGGCGGTCGGCCAGCAGGTCCAGACCCTTCAGAATCGGCAGCCCGGCTTTGATCAGCGTGACAAACTGCTGATTGAAGATCAGAAACTTCTCCAGATTGATCTTCGTCGCCCTTCCGCCGGATCGCCCCAGTCTTGCAATACCCCGGGCCTTGATGGAATAAACGAGGTAACCCTGCTGCGTCAAGCGGTCGCGCAGTTCCTGTTCCGAAGTACCCTCAGCGACCTGGTTGTGGATCTCGCCGCGCGCGTCGGCGTACTTCAACGCAAACTCAGCCATATCTCAGCGCGACGCGCCGTCTCCCTGAGTCAGGTCGGCCCATTGCGCGCCGTTCGGAAGTTCGAAACGGAACAACTTATCGGAGAGTGCCGGATTCATCTGCTCCGCACCAAAGTTGAAGCCAATAATGCCGTTGTCCTGCGACGTGATCAGCAATCGCTCGATCGCGTAGCCCTTCAACGGGTTCACCGTAAACTGCACCTGTTTGTAGGGCAGCTTGTCCGACTTCGGCACCGCAATCACGGTCGCTGCGGAATTGCTCTCGTTCTTGAGTTCATAGCTGCGGAAATCCTTGTCAAAATCCAGCTTGCCCAGCAGAAACGCCAGCGGCGCGCGCATGTCTTCGGTCTCACGAAGCTTCATTTTCTCCGCCCGGTTCGTTGCCGGATTGTAGAAGTACACCTGCTTCCCGTCAGACAGAAACAGCTTCCCGGCCGGCGTTTTGTACTCCCAACGCATCTTGCCGGGTTTGCGCAAGTACAACTCTCCCGACTCGGTCTGCCTGCGTCCGCCTGGTCCGTTATAGACTTCCTGAAAGGACACCAGCAACGTCTTCGCGCCGTTGTAACGCGCTTCCACCGTCTGCAGCAGATGCTTCAGGACATCGTCGGCAGCCACTGACGGAACGGCCATCAGGGCGGCTAACCCCAGGAGGGCGGGAAATCGGGCCACGAACTTATGACGTCTCGTCTGACCATTCCGTTGACGTTGCTGCTGATAACAGCCGCCTTCTCCGCTTCCCCGCTGCGTGATGAGCCGTGGCGTCCGCAGTACCACTTCACTCCAGCTAAAAACTGGATGAACGACCCCAACGGCCTGCTCTATGCCAACGGCGAGTATCATCTGTTCTACCAGTACAACCCCTTCGGCAACGAATGGGGACACATGAGCTGGGGACACGCCGTCAGCTCCGATCTGGTGCACTGGAAAGAACTTCCGGTCGCTCTGGCGGAGGAGAAAGGCGTCATGATCTTCTCCGGTTCGGCCGTGACCGATGGCAACCGCCTGGCCGCGATCTACACCGGCCATACTCCGGCCAGACAAACGCAAAACGTTGCCTTCAGTACAGACAAGGGCCGGTCCTGGACGAAATACGCCGGGAATCCCGTTCTGGACGTGGGCAAAAAGGACTTTCGCGATCCTAAAGTCTTGCGGTACCGTGACCGCTGGATCATGGTTCTTGCACTGCCGGGAGAGCACAAAGTCAGCTTCTACGAGTCGAAAAACCTGACAAGCTGGCGGCACCTGAGTGATTTCGGACCCGCTGGCGCTACCGGGGGTATCTGGGAATGCCCGGACCTGTTTGAACTGGACGGCAAGTGGGTTCTTGTCGTGAACCTGAATCCCGGATCCATAGCCGGAGGTTCTGGCGGTCAGTACTTCCTTGGGAACTTCAATGGCCGCGAGTTTCAAGCCGACAACGTGGAACCTCTCTGGATCGACTATGGACGGGACATGTACGCGACCGTATCCTTCTTCGGAACTCCCGGCCGAAAGGTCTGGCTGGGCTGGATGAGCAACTGGCAGTACGCCGGTTCCGAGCCAACGTCGCCCTGGAGGACAGCTCAGTCCCTGCCTCGTGAACTCAAACTCAGAAACGGTCGCATTCTCCAGGCGCCAGTTCCCGAACTGACTTCGCTGCGCCGATCCCTGGTAAGCGACACCAGAGCTTTTCGGGGTGACAGCTACGAACTCGAAGCGGTACTGGCGGCCGGAGCGTCCATTGATCTTCGAATCGCGGCGGCCTGTCGCCCATGCGGATTCCGCGTCCCTCATAGCTGAAGAACGCTACGTTCATCGCCGGCAGCTTCTCGCGGTAGAGGTCGTAGTAGTTAAACGTTTCCTGGCGGCTCTTCTGGCGCTTCA
>JACMLA010000004.1 GCA_014379815.1 Bryobacteraceae bacterium
TCGCTGATCGGACTGCTGACATAGTCGCCATACATCTTGCCGGTCAGCACATTGCCGGTTTGGATGAACTTGAAGGAGACGTCCTGAAGCGTGCCGTTTCGGGCCGGCAGTTGACCGGTCCAAATGCCGGATAGATCCGATCCGGATAGCGCCGCGCTAAAGAGCAAGAGACCCGCCCGGAACATGTTACGCGAGGATCCCTGGCAGAGGACCGGTGCTGTCCGCGAAACGCTCCACAGGCGTGCCGAATGCATCCAGCATCGAGACATAAAGGTTTGCGAGCGGCGTGTCTTCGCTATACGTCAGGTGCTGGCCCGACGCGATGCGCCCGCCTCCACGGCCTCCAAGAACCAGAGGCAGCTTGTGCGGATTGTGGCTGTTCCCATCGCTCAGTGCCGAGCCGAACAAGACCATGGAGTTATCCAGCACGGTAGAATCGCCTTCCTTCATCTCACTCAGCCTGCGAAGGAGATATGCGTACTGCTCGATGTGCCAGCGGTTGATGAGCTGATACTGCCGCAGCTTGTCTTCGTTCTTCTGATGATGCGAAACGTCGTGATGGCCGGCTGAGACGCCTTCCAGAAACCGGAAGCTGACGTTGCTGACGGCGTTCCCGAACATGAAGGTTCCGATACGGCTGGTGTCGCTCTGAAACGCGAGCGCAATGATGTCGAGCATCAGCCTCACATGCTCGGCATGATCCTTCGGCTGATCCGTAGGGCTGGCTTTCGCACTGATGGGCGTTAGCGGCTTCCAGGCTGTCAGTCCCGGGCTGTTCGCGCGTTCCAGGCGCTCCTCCAGCGAGCGAACCACCGACAGATACTCGTCGATCCGCAACCGGTCAGCTACGCCTACCTGCGTGCGCAAGCGGCGTGCCTGGCCGAGAACCTTGTCCAGCAGCAGAGTGTCCAGCTTATTCGTGTTTCCCTGCGGACCGGATGCACGGAACAGCCGTTCAAAGGCAGACTGCGGATTGATCTCTCGTGCGAGGGGCGTAGTGGGGCTGCTCCAGGCAATGTGGCAGCCGTAGAGCCGGGTGTAGCCGACGACCGCGTCAATCCCGGTCGCAACCGGAGTGACCCCGAGTTCAATGGATGGCAGCGGCGTCTGCTTGCCGGCCATTTGGGCAGCTAGTTGGTCCATGGAGACGCCGTTACTGAGATCGGCGCCAGGCGTTTTCTTGATGGTGGTGCAGGTAAGGATCGCCGCTTCCTTGACATAGTGCCCGTCGCCGCCCTTCGACGCCTCGTTCCACAAGTTGCTGAGAACGGTTACCTGCTCCTTAAGATCCTTCAAGGGCTCGAGCGTCGGCGAAAGCGTGAAGTCGCGGCCCGTACCTTGCGGGGTCCACGCGCTGGTATTGACCCCATTCGGCATGTAGAGCGCAGCCATGCGAACCGGCGGCTTAGGAATCTTTGACGACGCAAAGGCGGAAGTGGGAACCATCGCTTCGAGCCAGGGAAGCGCAAGGCTAACACCTGCGCCTCTGAGCATGGACCTGCGGGAGATCGGGAGTTTCCGTGTCGTCATAGCTTCTTCTCTACCTTCTTCGTTTGTTGTGAAATGGTACTGGGCGCGGGCGCAACCGCCCCGGCTTGATAGCGAAATGGGACGCTCATCACAATGGCTTCCACCAGTGTTTGCGCCCTGTAGTCATTCTGTTTCAACTGCTCCACGATGGTATCGACTGTACACGAATCTTTGAGCATGAGTCCACGCCCCAGAGCGTAGCCCAGCATTTTGTTCGTGACATTCCGGATAAACAGATCTTTACGTTCCAGCAGAACGGCCTTGAGTTGGGCAGGCCCTTCGAATTTGGTTCCGTCGAGCAGTTCGCCTCGATTGTCGACAGGCTTCCCGGAGTCTTCGGTTCGCCAACGCCCGATCGCATCGTAGTTTTCAAGAGCGAATCCGAGCGGGTCGATCCGGCTATGGCAACTCGCACAGACGGGGTTCTCTCGATGTTGTGTCAGCCGCTCTCGCACGGTCTTGGGCTCTGCTGCCGCATGTTCGTCCAACGCGGGCACGTTCGGAGGAGGGGGCGGAGGCGGCGTTCCCAGGATGGCATCCATGATCCAGGTTCCCCGCAACACCGGGCTCGTGCGGTACGGGTAGGAAGACACGGCAAGTACTGAGGCCATTCCCAGCAGACCTCCTCGATTGCTGCCTTCCGGAAGTTCAATGCGATGCGGCATGTTCGGCGCGTTCTTGCGAACCTCCAACTTGAGGTCGTAGTGGGCTGCCAGCTTTTTCGTCGCGATCGTGAACTTAGAATCCAGCAGCTCCAGGAGCGACAGATTCTTTGCCACAATTTCCTTGAAGAACAGAACCGGTTCGTAATGAATGTCGGAGCGCAGTTCTTCATCGGTGGAGTACATCGGGAACAGCTTGACGTCAGGTATCTTCTGCGTCCCTAGATCGCGCGTGTGAAGCCATTGTTCGATAAAGCGCTGGATGAGCCCCATCGACTTTTCGTGCCGGAGCATTCGGCCCACCTGCTCCCTTAAAACGTCAGGATCCTGCAGCTTGCCCGCCTCCGCAATGTCCAGCAGCAGCTCATCGGGCTGGCTGCCCCATAGGAAGTACGAGAGACGGGATGCCAAGGCATAGTCGTCGAGCA
>JACMLA010000619.1 GCA_014379815.1 Bryobacteraceae bacterium
GGTCACGATCACGGGTGTGCCTGCGGGGGAGAACGTAGCTATTTACGCGGGACTGGTGCCCGGAGAGGTGGGTCTTTACCAGGTGAACCTCCGCGTGCCCGCAGTTCCCGCCGGTCTGCCTGCTTGCAGCGCGACGAGGCTCGGAACCTGACTATGGTGGTTCAGGGCTCGGCTTCTTCAGATACGGTCACCTTCTGCGCTAATCCGTAGCATTAGTTTCGAATCCTCCAGTGCCTTAGTCTTTGGTCTTCTTCCCCAGCGCCGCGAAGGCCGCTCGAAAGATCTCGTCGGGCATCAGTTCCGGCGTAAGCAGCCTTTGAAATACGAGGCCTTCGGTTAAAACGTGTATGACGCGCACGAGCTGGTCGGACGGCATGGGGAGATCTTCTTCTTTCGTAACGGAGCGAAGCCATTGCTCTCCCAGCGCATAACTCTCGCCGGTGAACTCCGTAACTCTGGCCCGCAACTCCTGATCCGTCAGCGTGTAGGCCAGACCCGTCAGACGACCGACCGCGGCCGCGCTTCGGTCCGGAATCGCGGCGAGTGTGGCGTCGGCCAGCGCAAGCATGATTTCGGGAAGAGTCGCCCCATGTCGCACGTTCGGATTGATGGGAGCCCAGTAGGTCTGGGCCAGAGCAAGAAACAGCTCATCACGATTCCTGAAGTTACCGTAGATCGCGCCGGTGGTCATCCCGGCCCGCTCCGCAATGGCGTCCAGAGTGGTGTGCGCGTAGCCCTTTTCGCGGATCAGTGACCGTGCAGCTTCGAGCAGTTTGGTGCGGGTGCGTTCGCGCTTGTCGCCTTTGGGCTGTCGACGTGGAGAATCGGGATCGGTGACCATCAGGTTGATTTTATAACAAATCTATTTTATAGTTTACCTATATTATGTGCGAAATTGTACAGCAGATCGTGGATTCGGGACAGCTTGCGGGAGCTGCAACGCTGGTCTGGCGGAACGGAACGGCCCAAAAGAAATGCTTCGGTTGGCGGGACATCGAACGCGAGTTGCCGGTCGAGCCTGACACCATTTTCAGAATCGCCTCGATGACAAAGCCGATTGCTTCTTTGGCGGCGCTGATGTTGGTGGAGGAGGGCCGAATTGCGCTTAACGATCCGATCGCTCTGTATGCACCGGAGTTTTCGGACATGCGGGTGCTCCGGTCTCCCGACGCAGCGCTCGACGAAACCGATCCCGCAGAACGGCGCATTACCTTTGAGGATCTGCTGACGCATCGGGCGGGTTTGACATACGGCGATTTTCATCGCGGGCCGATCTCGCAGGCTTACCGCAATGCGCTCGGCTGGGATATTGACAGCGAAGTTGCGCCCGATGACTGGATAGCGAGGCTTTCTCAATTGCCATTGATCCACCAGCCTGGAGCGAAGATGTCATACGGATGCGCGACGGATCTGCTGGGTTTGATGATTGCCCGCATCGAGGGAGAGCCGTTCGGAGCCGTGCTGAAGCGTCGCATCTTCGATCCACTGGGTATGAAGGACACCAGTTTCGTGGTGCACCCTGATAAATGGGATCGGCGTTCGGCCGCCTACGGCTTTGACGACAAAGAGCAGTTGATCGAACGATGCTCGTGGAGCGGCGTCCTGGTCGAGGAACGGCCGGTGGACATGAAATATGAATCGGGCGGCCAGGGGTTGTGGTCCACGGTCGAAGATTATCTGCGTTTCGCTCGGTTGTTTTTGGGTGACGGCTCGGTGGACGGGGTGCGTTTGTTGCGCCCGGAAATGCTCGCGCGAATGATGTCGAACCAACTGACTGAGGCCCAGAGGGCGAGTGCGGAATGGCTTGGGCTGAAGCCTTTCGCAAGAAGGCAAGGCTTCGGTTTGGGTGTATCGGTGGTGATGGAGACTGACGCGACCGATCTGATGCGACGCGGCGGAGCGGGAACAGTCAGTTGGCCGGGAGCGTTCGGCGGGTGGTGGCAAGCCGACCCCGGTAACGGATCGGTACTCATTTTCCTCGCCCACAATATGCTCGATCTGCCGCAGATGGCAAACGGAATCGGGCTTGGTGTCTGGGCAGCGATTGAGGGCTTTCAAAAATCGGCAGCCGATCGACAGGCTTGACTATTTGCTTCAGCCTCAAACTCGTCGCCGACGGAGGGACGGGGTCGGGTGGTTTACTCCGGACGCAGTACAGCCGCCGGATCGATGCGCACCGCGCGAACCACGGCTGGGATGCCGGCGAGCATTGCAGCCCCCAGAATCACGAGCGCGGGAATGCCCAGCAATGCGGGATCAGTACCCTTCACCTGATAGAGAAGCGTCTCGACATAGCGCGATCTCTTCTCTTACGACGATCGAAGTGTGTTCAGCGCGGCACTCCTTGTAAAGTCGAGGTCTGGCAGGGTAGAACCCGCTTCGGGTCTGCCTGGATTTTATGCGGCTCATCTACAGGCGGTCTTCTTACCTGCTTGTCAGATCGACGCAGGTCTAATTCCAAATGACGAGAACGCCGTGTTTCGGGTGGAACGTAGGCCACAAGCCGTTCCATCACTTGTTCGAGGGCACGCAGGCTCACGTATCGGAATCGGGAGCTATTTAACCCGGTCTAAACTTAATACAGATTCTCGGACAGGCGAGACGACGCCGCGAGCTCGCGTTCACCGAACCACTACGGGTTTGTTTTGCAGCACCGATGAGTGATAGTGTTCAAGCGAAAAAAGGATCTCAGGATGCAGACCAACAAAACCAACCTAGCGATGTTTCCGGTCGTTGCACCGCGCATCACGACTCCGGCCTTAGCGCTGCTCGCCGCCTGCTTTATGCAGGGCGAGAGCATCTCGCGGCCTGCCATTTCTGCACAGATATCTCCACTTGAACCGATCGCTCCTGCCGCCAGAGATGGCTATCGTGGCAAAGGCTTTATTCGCAAACCTCCAGGTGTTGGGCCGTTTCCAGTCGTTGTGATGATACACGGCGGTCTCGTGGCACGGCCAGAGGAGGAACTCAAGAGGTACGCCCTCGACGTTGCGCATCCCTCGAGATTTCTGGCCGCCGGGTACGCCGTTGCGGTGATCACATTTCGGAGTTGGGATGACGACCCGCAATCGAGGGTCTCGGCAGAGGATTCTCTGGCGGCCGTGAATCACGTGCGACGGCTTTCGTATGTGGATCCAAAGAGTGTGGTCGTCTACGGTTGCA
>JACMLA010000620.1 GCA_014379815.1 Bryobacteraceae bacterium
AATCGGGCAATTGCATTTATATGATCGTTATGGTCCTTCAGGCGGATTGCGTGGGGAGGAACCAAAACGGATTGAAAATAAGCGGGATTGGCCGAATCCTGGGCGAATCGGACGTGTGGCGGACTGTTCACGAAGCATCTGAGCAGAGCCACCGCGATTGCGCACGTACAGGCACTCGTACCCGAAACGGGCCTTACAGCCGAGTCCCTGCAATTGAAGAATCGTCTGGGCGAGATCGAACTGATGAATGGAGTCGTTACGGGAAATGTGATGCCTGCTGTATCGCCCGGCGCTCCTCTCCAGAGTTCTAAGCCAGACAGAAACAGCGGCGTCGGGCTCTACATCGTGTCACATGGCGGACGCTTGACGGGAGAAAAGGCCATGTTTCCTGTAAACTTGATCCACAGAGTTGTGCCGCCAGAAAATCACGCTTCGATTCAAAAAATTGTGATGCTAGCGTGTAGCGCTGCGTATCGCAACACAGGTCAGGAAGACGCAGATCTGAATGCGAAAGTAGGAACCGAACAAGATCTGGAGAATATGAGCTTCCTCGTGGCGTTTACCAAGCTTCTGGCAGATCGGGGTATTCGGCCTATGGTCGCGGGATACGACGAATATGTTTCGGCCCTTCCGAGTACCCAGACGATTGTTACTCCGGAATCTGCCCGAAGTAATCCCGATCCAAAGACACGGGTCCCAGTTGATCAGAGTGTATCGGTTGGAAAAAAAATAGTGCAACTCAGACCAGCCGATACAGGGGCTGCAAGTGGCGCTAAAGTAATCGTGGACTCTGCTTACCGGACTCTCCACAAAAAGTACTATCGGGTCGAGGGGACTCAGGTTCTTCACTCCACACATCCCACGATTCAGGGAATTGATTGGAGCGCAGCGTGGACAGATAAATAAAGATTTCCCAGTTACTCTGAGCAACATTGGGCCGATCATAGAGGGCCGCGTTCCCTTGATGGGCCCGACCCTACTTTCTTTCTTGCCCGGGGTGGATCATGGGCACGAAGCTGACCGGGAATACCGCTCTCGAGAGTACCCGTCCGTTTCGGTCTTTATCAATCACGATTAAATCCTGTTTGTCCTTCTCGCCTACCGGCGCTACCAGACGACCTCCGGGAGCAAGCTGATCCACAAGCGTTTGCGGTATCTCGACAGGTGCCGCCGTCAGGACTATGCGATCGAACGGGGCATGTGCAAGCCATCCCGCGTATCCGTCCCCGATATGAATGAAGATATTGGTGTATCCAAGCGTAGTGAGGATCCCCTGCGCTCCGGACGCCAGTTCAGGCACCGTCTCCACCGAGTACACTTTGCTGACAAGCAGCGAAAGTACGGCAGCCTGGTAACCGGAACCCGTACCTATCTCCAGCACGCGATGTCCTGGCTGTAAGCTCAAAAGCTCGGTCATTACCGCGACCATGTAAGGCTGCGAAATGGTAACCCCGAAGCCAATACTCAAAGGCCGGTCTTCATAGGCGTACTCTCGCAAGTGTTCTGGTACGAATTGTTCGCGCGGAACCGTGCGGATCGCATGAATCACCCTCTGGTTGCGAATACCCCGGTCCTCAATATGTTTCCGGGGAATCATCGACGCTCAGACTATGGAGTAGTCTCGGAATGGGTTGCGGATTTCAGATGTCCGTAGAACCCCAGATCGGAGTGCGTCAGCAACTTCGTCGCGTACATAATCTGCGCCGCATGCTGAGCAAAATGCTCGACCACATGGTACACGGCTTCCAGAACCGTGACGTCGTAGCTCTGGACCTGAACATGATCTAGCAGCTGTTCTGACGTGAGACTTTCGAAGACAACGACGGTTTCATCAACACGCTCGGCCAGCAGGCGGCGCAACTCTTTGCTGTCCACGCCACCGATCGCGTTGAACTCATCATCGCGTCTCCGCGTGTCCGGAGCGCCTGCCACCGCAGTCAGGATCCACTGTCCCAGATTCCCGCGAAGGTGCAACACAAGATTGCCGACTGAGTTGGACTCGTCCCCGCCTCTCCACCAGATCTGCTGCTCATCGAGCTGAGTCAGACAGGTGTCGATGCGCCCTGCCAGTTGCTTTAGTTTATCGATGGAAAAGCGAAGAAAGATCTCGTGCATGCCCTATCATAAGGGACATGTCGAGCCTTACGGAAACCCTGCCGGAGGTGTCCCGCAGCGAAGAAATCATGGCACTGGAGCGCGAGTATCTGCTCCAGCACTACGCGCGATACCCGGTTGTCCTCAGCCACGGAAAGGGTGCTTATCTCTGGGATACCGATGGCCGCAAGTATCTCGACTTCATCAGTGGCATCGGAGTCAACGCGCTGGGACACAACCACCCCCGCATGACGAAAATCGTCAGGGATCAGGCGGCAAAGCTGATCCATACGTCGAATTTGTACTATCACGAATATCAGGGACCTCTTGCCCAGAGACTGGCGCAAACCAGTGGTCTGCAGCGTTCTTTCTTTTGTAATTCCGGAACAGAAGCCACCGAAGGCGCGATGAAGATGCTCCGTGGCCACGGAGTAAAGATCGATCCGGAGAAGTACGAAATCATTGCGCTGGAAAACTCTTTCCACGGGCGGACTTTCGGCGCGCTCTCGATCACAGGCCAGCATAAATATCGCAAACCATTCGAGCCTTTGCTGCCCGGAATCCGGTTCGTGCACGCAAACGATCTGACCGCACTGGAAGCTGTTTTTAATGAGCGTACATGCGGCATTCTGGTGGAGGGGATCCAGGGAGAAGGGGGTATCCATCCTATCTCCGGAGATTTTGTCCGAAAAGCACGGGAATTATGCGACAAATACGACGCGTTGTATGTCGCCGACGAAATCCAGTGCGGTGTGGGACGACCCGGTGCTTACTACAGCTTCCAGTTGCTGGACCCGGTGGTGATGCCGGACATCATGATCGCCGCCAAACCTCTGGGCTGCGGTTTGCCGCTGGGCTGCATTGTGACCAACGAACGCGCCGCCCAGTCCATCGCTCCCGGGATGCACGGATCCACATTCGGCGGCAACGCGATGGCCTGTCGCGTGGCCATTGAATTCTTCGATATCCTGGATGAACTTATGCCGGACCTGATAGACACCGGGGCTTACCTCCAGATGCGTTTACGGGAACTGGCAAAAAAGTTCAGCTTCATCAAAGAAGTCCGCGGAGCCGGTCTTATGATCGGTGTCGAACTTACCGATCCGGGGAAACAGATTGTCCTCGACGCAATGGCCGAGGGCCTTCTGCTGAACTGCACGCATGACGTGGTTCTGCGATTCCTGCCGCCTTACATAATCGGGCAGCGCGAAGTGGACGTTGCCATCAAAATTCTGACGAAGGCTTTGCGCAAGTTCACCGGAGCGCCAGCGAAGTAGCGACTCCTACAACTCCTGCGCAGGCAATGATCGCTACTGTCGGCACGCGTTTGCTGATTGCGAGAGCGAATGCGATGACAGCTAGCACGTAATGCAAACTGTCATTCATCGATGCCTGCGCCAGAGGGATCGCCGACAGAACAATGAGTCCAGCGCTAGCAAGAACGGCTGACTCCATTGCTCTTTGTGCGCGCTTGGTGGTAATCCATCTGCCGGCGAATCGGGCGAGTGGAATCGAAGCAAAGGCAGGAGTCAGCATCGCCAGTAATCCGGCAATCGCGCCTGGAACTCCCGCAACGAAGTATCCGACACCCACGATGTAGATCCCCATTGGACCCGGAGAAGCCTGTGCGGCCGTCACGGCGGCCGTGAGTTCACGATCGGAGATCACATGCCGCTGCACAACCAGCTCATCACGAAGAATCGGCAGCGACATGGGGCCGTTAAAGCTGGTAATCGTCGCCTTCAGCATCAACAGATAGAGCAGAAGCAGGTTCATTGGGAGCCTGGACCACGCTCCGGCCAGAAGTATCCGGTAACACCTGCAAGTAGCAGGATCACCAGCGGAGACAGATACCGGGACAGCAAGGCAGCGCCCACCACCATCAGGATCGTGCGTAAGCGGGAACTGCGCTGGAAACGCGGATAGGCCAGCAGCCAGCCGCCTCCGACAATCACGCCGACAATCGCACTCATGGCCGCGGTAATAAAGGCGTCGCCGAACCTTGTTCCATTCCAGTGCTGGTAGCCGAGCGTGAGCAGAAGCATTCCGCAAGACGCCGGTACCGATAAGGCAAGGAGAGCGGCGGTTGCCCCTCGCCATCCCTGGAGAACATGACCCGTTGACGCCACAAAGGCCAACAAATTGGTACCAGGGACAACGCGTGCAAGAGTGAACAACAAATCGGTACGCCAGCGAGGCAACCATTCCCGCCGGTTCATCTCCTCACTGATCAGTACGATGGTTGTGGCACCACTGCCGAACGTTGTGTTCCCAATGCGGAAGAATAGCTCAGCCAGTTCGATAAGGCCTGGCTTATTCACCCCGGACGAGGTCATCGAACGTCTCCCGCGTGCGGATCACTTTCCACGTATTCCCTGTGACCAGAATTTCGGCAGCCCGAGGCCGGGAATTGTAGTTAGACGCTTGTACAAACCCGTAAGCACCCGCGGTGGCTACTGCCAGTAACTCGCCCTCTTCTACCGTAGGAATCTCCCGGTCACGAGCGAGGAAGTCGCCAGTCTCGCAAACGGGGCCAACGATGTCAGCCGTAATCATCCCGCGTAAAGCGTCGCGCACCACGGGAATAATCTCGTGATGGCTCTTATATAACGCGGGCCGGATCAGGTCATTCATCGCGGCATCGGTAATGACAAACTGCTTGTGTCCGGTCTGCTTGCGATACAGAACACGGGTCAACAGCACACCCGCTTCAGCAACGATGCTGCGTCCCGGCTCCACGCTGATGTGCAGATCCCGCCCGGCCACGCGTTTCCGGATCTCTCCGACCACGTCCGCTATGGCAGGAGCCTGCTCTCCGGCGCGATACGGCACACCAAGTCCTCCACCCAGGTCCAGATGCGTGATCCCAATACCGGTGGCCCGCAAACGATCCACCAGTGCCAGCATTTTGTCGACCGCTTCCATCAATGGAGCTGTCTCAAGGATCTGCGAGCCAATATGGCAACTAACTCCGGTAACCAGTAAGTGGGGCATTGCCGAAGCTTGCTGATAGGCCCGGTCTACATCCGCATGGCTGATGCCGAACTTATGCTCACTTAGTCCCGTAGAGATATACGGATGAGTTACTGCGTTGACCTCGGGATTCACCCTCAGTGCAATCTGAACCTTCTTGCCCATCCGGCCCGCAGTTTTATTGAGTAACTCGAGCTCGGCTTCCGACTCGCAATTAAAAGACCCGATGCTTTCGCGTATTCCGAACTCCATCTCGGCGACCGTCTTGCCTACGCCGGAGAAAACGATCTTTTGCGGATCGCCTCCAGCCCGGAGTACGCGAAACAACTCGCCTCCTGAGACGATATCGAAGCCCGCTCCCTGTTCGGCCAGGAGTCGCAGGACACTGAGATTCGAGTTGGCTTTTACGGCATAGCAGATTGTGTGCCCGGACCCCACAAATGCCAGATCGTACGCGCGAAATCGCTCCACAATGTCAGCGGCTGAATACACATAACAAGGCGTGCCCGCTTCTGCCGCAATGGCCGAAAGCGCACAACCGTCGCAGAACAAGGCGTCCTGCTCGTAGCGGTAAGGCATTCTTTTCAGTGTGAACTACGCGGTCCACAATGCGAGCGAATCGCGATCCTTAATCAGCACTCTGTTGCCGAGCACCACCGGATGCGCCCATGTCGGTGAATTGGCCACCGTGTACTTGCGCAACGGCTCCAGACCTTTTGGAGACGCGCGCATCACGATCAGTTCAGACTCTGACGTAAGGGCGAACACCGTATCGCCCCGTGAAATCAGCATCGCGTTTTCCGTCTGCCGGCCTTCGCCCGTCCACACCGTCTTTCCGCTTTTCGGATCGAGAGAAAAGAACTGTCCCTTGTTACGGTTCGTCAGTCCATGGAGCAGGTTACCAGCCAGCACAGGGGAACTCATATACATTCCGACTTCGCGGTTTTCCCACAGCTTCTGCACGGTCTTGCCCGATACTCGCACGGCGGTTAACGGATTCGACAAGCCCGAAAACAGGATCACGTCGTTCATAACGATAGGCGTCACCGAATTCTGAGCATATGGACTCGTAAAGGGAAGTTGCCATTGCAGCGATCCATCCCGCGCGTCTACGCCTACAAATTTTTCGGACGAGAACGTCACGATCTGCACACCGCTGGAGGTCTTGAGAAATACAGGTGACGCGTAAGCCGGCCCATCGCCGCTCCACTGCCACCGAACCCGGCCACTTTGCGCATCGAACGCAGTAAGCGCGCCCTTCTTGTCGTTACCCACGTGCGCGATCAGGTCGCTTCCCGACAAAATAGGAGACATCGCCACACCAAACGTCGGCGCCGTTTCTGCCCACTTGCCCGAAGTACCGTTTTCCCAGACTTTCTTGCCGGTAGCCGCGTCGAAACACGTCAACATGCCCGCGATCCCGAACGTATAGAGTTTCCCGCCCGCAAGCACCGGAGTCGCTTTCGGTCCTTTACCGTGTGCCGTCGCTGCATTATTCATCTCATAGGGAGCCGCGTAGCCCGCCTCCCAGAGCTTCTTGCCGGAAGTCAGATCGTAAGCCGCTGCAACTTCCCGCTCGCCAGTGCGGGCGAACTGATAGACGTGATTTCCACCGACGACCGGGGCTGAGTGCCCTTCGCCCACTGGAACTTTCCAGTTCTGTTTCAACTTCTCAGGCCACTGCGCCGGCGATGTCGAAGCGGGCGCGATCCCATCACGATTAGGTCCCCGCCACTGCGGCCAGTCCTGCGCAACAAGAGAACTCGCTGGTGCGCCTGCCAGAAGAGATTGAAAGTACCTGCGGCTGATTGATCTCACAAACCACCTATACAATGAAAAGCAAGACAGGAGCAAGGACCGGACGGGAGTAACCTAAGGCATGACGACCAGCGGACCCCTTGAGACCTTAAGCCAGTGGGAAGATAACGTTGCGGAGCGATACAAGCCTGGCCGCGAAAAAGAGAATTTCCGGCAGTACGACGACGCCACACCCTCGGTAGTCCGCGAGTTTTATCGTCTCAATCACACTTTGCAAACGCGGGACTTCGCGCTTGCTAAACGGGCGCAGTACGGTTCTCTGTCGAAAACCGGGATGGGCATTTGGGAAGCAATGGAGTTTCTCGACACTCTCGTCGATGACAGCGACCCCGATACTGACTTGTCGCAGATCGAGCACAACCTGCAGACCGCCGAAGCCATCCGCCGCGACGGCCATCCCCGCTGGATGCAACTAACCGGGCTCATCCACGACCTCGGTAAAGTCCTCTGTCTGTGGGGTGAGCCCCAATGGGCCGTTGTCGGTGACACCTTTCCGGTAGGATGCGCCTGGTCTGACCGCATCGTGTACCACCAGTTCTTCCAGGACAATCCTGACGGCAAAATTCCCGCTTATCAGACTCAGAACGGTGTCTACGAACCTGGCTGCGGCTTGCAGAAAGTGGACATCTCCTGGGGCCACGATGAATACATGTATCTGGTCAGCCGCCAGTATCTTCCAGAGCCGGCGCAATACATCATCCGTTATCACTCCTGCTATCCGATCCATCGTGAAGGCGCATACACACACCTGATGAATGAGACGGACCGTGAGATGTTTGACTGGGTTCGCACCTTTAATCCCTACGACCTCTACTCCAAAGGTCATGAGCGAGTGAACGTCGCTGAAGTCCGCCCGTACTATGAGGACCTGATCGGGGAGTACTTTCCAGCAAAAATTAGTTGGTAAGCTTACAGGATAGCGTCGCCTGAACATGGGATACTGGTCAGAACGATGCGGTTTTTGCTGGGCATTCTCGGTTCGGTTGCGCTGTGTTTCGCGCAGGTCTACACCGTCGACACGGTAGCCGGAAACGGCGTTGCCGGTTTTGCGGGAGACGGTTCAGCAGGAATCCGGGCTCAGCTAAACACACCAGATGCTCTTGTCCTCGATGCGACAGGCCGCCTGTATGTCGTTGACAAAACCAACAACCGGATCCGGCGTATCGACAACACAGGCCGCATTGCAACGGTCGCGACTTCGGAACAGCCTATCCTCGATCTTGCCGTAGACAGCAGTGGAACCCTGTATATCGCGACGGCGGCCAGCGTCCGGGTAGTTCCTGCGACAGGTCCGGAAACACTCATAGCTTCGGTCGTTGCTCCTGGGGCGCTTGCGGTGGAATCATCCGGCACTCTTTTGGTCGCCGATGGCCCACGCATTCTCCGGGTCACCTCGCCTGGCTTAGAAAGCGCCACGATCACAGAAGTCGCTTCCCTGCCAGCCAGCATCACTTCTCTCGCCGTTTTGTCCGCTTCCAGAATTCTCGCAATCGCAGGTCTAACGGCGTACACCGTAGACAACGGAAGCGCAACGCCGATCGCAGGTGCCAGCCCGGTGACACCGGGTGCACGCATCGCGGCGGATCGCTGGGGAGACATCTACATTTCCGGCGCACGCATCACCAAGATCATCGCGGGACAGGAATATCCTCTGATCGGGCTTACCGAGCCCGGCTTCTCAGGTGATGGCGGGCCTGCGGTTTCCGGGCTGGTCAACAACCCCGCAGGACTTTTTATAGACCGGGGCGGAAACGTGTTCTTTGCCGATAGCGGAAATCACCGGATTCGCTTCCTGAGACCCGCCTCGCCCGGTTCCATCAGCGCGCTTTCTCCGCCCGCCAACGCAATCGAAATATGGCCCCGCCAGATCAATCTTCGCTGGACGGGTTTCTTCACCAGTTCCACTTACGAAGTGTTCCTGGGCACGGCACCCGACTCGCTGGTCAGAGTCGCAACGACTTCGCAAACGGCATTTCGGCTTCCGGCAAACCTTTCCGACAGGACTCGTTACTACTGGCAGGTCCGGACCCAGTTTATCCCGCAACCGCCAGTGGAATCGCCTATCTTCTCGTTCCTGACGACGACCACGGAAGCGGTTCCGCCTCCGCAACCGGCTTCTCCCACCCCGGCAAACAACTCAGGCGGGAATTCGATCAATCCAACGTTTAGCTGGTCCGGCACCCGTTCGATTGGTTATGAATTCTTTTTGGGAGACAATGCCAGCGCGCTCGCACCCGGCGGCTTCGTCACAGAACCCAGCATCAACTTCAACAGCCCTACCGGTCAGGGTCCCAGCATGCTTCTCCGGCCGGAGACTACGTACTATTGGCGAGTCGTTGCGTTTAATGAAACCGGCGCGACAACTTCACCGGTTTGGACGTTCACCACGGGGCCTGCTGGAGGCTATCCATGGGTCGTTGAAACCATTGCGGGCGCACCTCTGCCAACTGGCGACGGCTTAGATGCTACGTCAACGGCCTTGAATTTTCCCAGACAACCTGCCGGCGATCTGGCGGGCAATACATTCTTCATCAATGGGGACCGGACGATCCGACGGATCGGCGCTGATGGAAAACTAAGCACCTTCTTCACCCTGATCGCGGGCAGTCTGTCCTCGCTTGCCGCCGATCCCATCAACCCGCAACTTTGGTTTGCGACCCCCGAGTACGCCTCCCGCATAGACACTCGTAACGGACAGAGAATCTTCGTCGGAGGGCAGGCCGGCAGGCATGGCTACGCTGGCGATAACGGGCCTGCTGCACAGGCACTTTTCGACGGTATCAACAGTATTGCCCCCGACCGCCGCGGTGCGCTCTACCTTGCCGATACAAACAACAACCGCGTCCGGGTCATCGTGGCAGGCCAGGTCCGTACGTTTGCGGGCAGCGGCACCTGCGGAGAGACCAGCGGCCAAGGCCAGGCCAGTTCACTCCCGCTGTGTGCGCCAACCTTTGTCGCTCTGGATGCTGACAGCAACGTGTATGTGTACGCGTCGGGCATGCTTTTGCGAATCACCTCTTCCGGCAGTTCGGAACGCATTGCAGGAACCGGCACAACCGGTTATACCGGCGATGGAGGCCCTGCGCTGCTCGCGCAAATCGGTCCGCTCTCTGGTCTTGCTGTCGATCGTGCCGGCTTTGTCTACCTCGCCGATGCCGCTGCGAACACAATCCGCCTCATCGATCCCTCGGGCATTATCACGACTTGGGCTGGCGTTCGCGACCTCCCTGGCGGATTCGCCGATGAGACCGGAGTGAGCACAGCACGCTTCTCCGGTACTTCCGGTATTAGCCTCGATCGTTCTCAGAACCTGCTGATAGGCGACACGCGTAATTTTCGGATCCGTCGTGTGGAGCCGGGCGACTTCGTGCGTACCATCGCGGGTACGGACACCCTTCGAGGGGAGCGTGGGAATGCTAACAGCGCTTTTCTTTTCGGTCCAACGGATGTTGCGGTTGATGGCGCCGGAAACACCTACGTCGCGGATTCCTTTAACAATCGCATTCGCCGGATTGGCCTCGGTCGCTCCATCGATACCGTAGCGGGCGGAGGCACCAACCCAATCAGTGGGCCGGAGATTATTGGCCGAGATGCGAGGGACTACCAGCTCGATCTGACCAGCGGCGCTTCTGTGGCGATCAACGGACAGGGAAACCCGGTGTTTAACAGCAGTTCTTTGACTGCTGCGGCTGATGCAGAGTCAGCTTCAGACGCCATACTCGGAGTGGCGCCGAACAGTATCGTTACCTCCTTTGCAGTCGCCCGAATTGGTCGTGTTGGTGGTATCGCATCGGGACCACTTGGTGAGCTTTACTTAAGCGACACCACCAATCATCGCCTTCTCCGACTGGATCGTGAGGGTCTTCTCACCACGATCGCTGGCACTGGAATTTCCGGCTTCGCGGGCGATGGAGGTGTCGCAGCCCTCGCTCAGATGACTGCCCCAGGTGCCCTTGCCATCAGTCCGGAAGGGGACGTTTTCGTGGCCGAAACGGGACGAATTCGCCGGGTTAGTGGCTCAGGACGGATTTCAACAGTGGCTTTTGAGAATGCGACAGGGCTGGCCTTCGATCGCGACGGCGTGCTTTATGTCAGCGCTGGCCGATCCGTTTACATCACCGTGGTCGACCGCCGCTTTCCGGATGTCTTTACTTTGGTTCGAATCGCCGGCCGAGAAAATGGCATCCCTTTGACCACTACAGAGATCGCCGCTGTGAACGCCAGATTCGGTTTGGTTCGCGGACTTGCGGCAACCACGACCGGCGCTTTGGTCTTCGCGGATTTCTCAGAGAACGCAGTGCGCCGGCTGGTGCGCAATCTACCTGATTCCGTCGCAATCCTCAGTGGAGACAAACAAACTCTGGATTCCGAGTTTCGTCTCGCGGAGCCGCTGCGCGTGAGGGTTGTCGGGCGTACCGGTGTTCCCGTCGCCGGTATCTCCGTGCGATTCAGCCTCAGCGTTAACAACGGCAGCCCTGCTCAGATCGCAGTTCTGACCACGGACGCCAACGGTATCGCGTCTGTGTTTCCCGTTTTGAACTTCAGGGCCGCCGATATCCGGATCTTTGCAAGGGTTTTCGGAGTCGCTAGCTCCGCGCAGTTTACGATCACCAGCGCTCCGACTACACCCTGACGCGGCTGCGCTATGCTCTCGACCGGCACGCTATTCTTTGGGAATGACGGGCCCTATACCTTACGCTCACTTCCTCGGCAGCAACGATCCTCTTCCAGTAATGCGGCATACATACGCCAGGGTTCTCGAAGTAAGTGCCGGACTTACTCCGGAACACTTACGAGCTGCTCCTGAGCCAGGTAAGTGGAGTTTCCATGACATCGTGCGCCATCTAACCGACACGGAGCTGGTCTTCCAGGTCCGACTACGCTTCATTCTGTTTGAGGATGCACCGCATTTGCCCGCGTTCGACCAGGAACGCTGGGCTTCGTTCTGGTCTCGCGAGCCGGAAACATTCGAGCAGTCACTGGAACGTTTCCGGGTTCTTCGTGAATCGACAATACGCCTGCTTGAGCACGTCCCGCAGCACGATCTGCTCCGCACTGGCACCCACCCCGATCATGGTTCGCAAACGGCTGGCGACTATCAGATCATCCTGGCAGGGCATGACATCAACCATCTCGGCCAGCTGGAGAGCATTCAAAAGCGCTTTGTCACGCTTCTTCGCTAGCGACCGGCTCCTCAACCTCGACGAAGATCGCCAGAGATCGTTGTTCAATCCGGTATGCTTCCCCAGCCGGGAACTCAATCGGCATCCACGGACCAGCCGTTACCGTATCCAGCACCAGCTTCCACTTCGTCTCCCCCTGAGTTGCCGGCAGAAAGAAATCGATAGGCTCCCAGTGTGGATTTAAACAAATCAGGAATGTATCGTCCACCACCCGGTTGCCAACAGAGTCGACATGGTCCAGCGTTTTGCCGCTCAGTTCGAAGCCGAGGCTCCGGACCCAGCCAAGGTTCCATTCCTCTTCAGTCATCTCCCCGCCATCCGGGCGGATCCAGGAAATATCCCTGACGTGCCGTCCACCAACGTCCTGGGCTACCGCCTGATGCGGATCGATTCTTCTTCCCTGGAAAAATTTCTGGCGTCTTAAGTTAGGGTGATCCTTGCGTAAGTTGACGACGAACTGCGTGAAGTAGAGCAACTCTTTCTCGGGCGCATTCAGATTCCAGTCATACCAGGATATTTCATTGTCCTGACAATAGGCGTTGTTGTTGCCTTTCTGCGTGCGGCCAATCTCATCTCCGCCGCAGATCATTGGCACACCTTGAGAGATCAGCATCGTCGCAAGGAGATTTCTCTTCTGTCGCTCCCTAAGCTCCTGTATTGCCGGATCGTCCGTTGGCCCTTCCACTCCGTGGTTCCACGAGTTGTTATCGTTCGCTCCATCCGCGTTGTTCTCGCCATTAGCCTCGTTGTGCTTGTCGGTGTAACTGACTAAGTCATTCAGAGTGAAGCCGTCATGTGCTGTGATGAAATTAATGCTGGCCGAGGGCCTGCGGCCATCGCGATTGTATAAGTCGCTTGACCCGGTAAGGCGGTATCCGAGTTCTGACAGTACTCCGTCGTCACCCTTCCAGTAGCGGCGGACCGAATCGCGATACTTGCCATTCCACTCAGTCCATAATGGGGGAAAGTTGCCTACCTGATAGCCACCCTCTCCGACGTCCCATGGCTCCGCAATCAGCTTCACCTGCGAAATCACGGGATCCTGATTGATAACATCGAAGAAAGACGAAAGACGGTCGACGTCGTGCAGTTCGCGCGCCAGCGCAGAGGCCAGATCGAACCGGAAACCATCGACGTGCATCTCGAGGACCCAGTAACGCAAGCTGTCCATCAATAGCTTGAGAACCTGAGGATTTCTGACATTCAGCGTGTTCCCGGTGCCTGTGTAGTCCATGTAGTATCGCGGCGAGCCCGGCACCGTCCTGTAGTAAGTCAGATTGTCTACGCCCTTCAGGCTCAGCGTTGGACCAAGATGGTTCCCTTCTGACGTGTGGTTATACACAACGTCCAGAATCACCTCGAGGCCGGCGGTGTGCAGGGCCTTCACCATAGCTTTGAATTCCGGCACCTGCTCCCCGCACTCGCCGGCACTGGAGTACCCCGCGTAGGGCGCGAAGAAGTTCGTCGTGTTGTAACCCCAGTAGTTACTTAGGCCTTTTTCGCGTAGTACGTTATCCTGCAGAAAGTCGTGTACAGGGAGTAACTCTACCGCCGTTACGCCAAGCTTGCGAAGATAACTTACAGCAGCCGGCGAAGCCAGACCGGCGTAAGTACCCCGCAGATCCTCCGGAACTTCCTGCATCGTTTTTGTAAAGCCTTTAACGTGAACTTCATAAATGATCGACTCATCCAGCTTAGTAAGTGGCGGCCGGTCATTCTCCCATTCGAAGTGTGAGCTTGTTACGACACACTTAGGCATTCCGGAAGCGCTATCTTTTTGACAAAAGGCTAAGTCTCCATCAGGGTTACCGAGCTCGTAAGCGAAAACGGGAGCGTTCCAGTCAACCTGTCCTGCAATCGCCTTCGCATACGGATCAATCAGCAGTTTGCTGGAGTTGAACCGGAGACCAAGCTCAGGCTGATACGGTCCACTCACTCGATATCCGTACAACTGGCCCGGCTTGATGCCAATCAGGTATATGTGCCAAACTCCACCAGTGGCTTCACATAACGTAAAGGTCTCAGTTGCCGGACCGTTAAGTTCCTGAAATAAACACAACTCCACTCCCGTGGCCGATTCAGAGTAAATTGCGAAGTTGGTTCCAATTCCATCCCACGTGGGGCCCTGAGGAAACGGTTTTCCGGGCAGAACAGTACGAGCCATGCTTCTCCTGGGAATGCTGAGTTTAGGTACTTCGGTATATGATTCGAAATCCGTCCCGGAAGCTGTACATAACCGTGATGGGTGGGCTACGTGTAACCATGCTCATAGTCCGGAGTCTCTATCTTGCTTGGAAAAATGTTGCTTGGAAAATTACCGTTCAATCTGGGCTCCGCTCGCGTCCGAAGCGCAGCTATACACCTCAGGAAGACTGGTACCGATGCGACCACGCAAGAATGGCTGGTACGATGCTGCCGAGCCATTGCATCATGGTGATCGCTATGGTTTCGTTCTGGACGGCAGGCAACCTCTACCGGATCCTCGTTCCGACTTTCAGCCGCAGGGAGTGCACCAGCTTTCCGAAGCTGTCGACCACGATGGTTTCGAATGGAACGATGAGGGCTGGCAATCTCGTCCTCTGTCTTCCGCAATCATCTACGAATTGCATGTCGGCACATTCTCACCCGAAGGCACGTTTGAAGGCGCCATCGCCAAATTGCCCTACCTTGCCAACCTCGGCGTCACTCATCTGCAATTGATGCCAGTAGCGGAGTTCTCCGGCGACTGGGGATGGGGGTATGACGGCGTCAGCCTGTTTGCGCCACACCATTGCTACGGTGGACCGTTAGGGCTGAAAAAGCTGATAAATGCGGCACATCTCCATAGACTTGCCGTGCTCCTCGATGTGGTTTACAACCATCTGGGACCTTCTGGCAACTATCTCAGCCAGTATGGCCCGTATTTCACCACCCGGCACAAAACACCGTGGGGCGACGCCGTAAACCTGGATGGTCCGAGCTGTTTCGAGGTGCGGCGGTTTTTTATCGACAACGCCAGGCACTGGCTGGAAACTTACCACTTCGACGGCTTGCGCCTCGATGCCGTCCACGCGCTGATAGATAGCGGGGCGACTCACTTTCTCGAGGAGCTCAGCCTTGAGATCGAGCGCCTTGGCATTCATCTTGGGCGCCACTTGGTTCTCATCGCAGAAAGCGACCTCAATGACCCCAGGATCGTGCGCTCCCGCGAGGCAGGTGGGTACGGGATAGATGCGCAGTGGAGCGATGATTTTCACCACGCAGTCCACACCATACTGACAGGTGAAAACAAGTCATATTACTCGGATTTCGGGAGCATTGCAGATCTCGCAAAAACATACAACGAGGTCTTTGTTTATAACGGCAACGCCTCACCATCACGCCGGCGCCCACACGGGCGTCCCGTGCAGAATCTGCCCTCTTACAAATTCATCTCCTTTATTCAGAACCACGACCAGACAGGGAACCGGGCACATGGCGAACGATTCAGTCAGCTGACCGACATTCCGCGGGCGAAGTTGGCGGCTGCTCTCGTGCTAACAGCGCCCTTCATTCCGATGTTGTTTCAGGGTGAGGAATGGGCCGCGTCATCGCCGTTTCTCTACTTCACTAATCACGAGGAGCCTGACCTCGCCCGGGCAGTTTCCGAAGGCCGCTCTTCTGAGTTTATAGCCTTTGGCTGGTCCGCGAACGACGTGCCCGACCCGCAGGAACCCGAGACGTTCACCCGTTCCCGATTGCGCTGGGAGGAAGCACTCCTGTCCCACCACAAAGAAGTACTGGACTGGTACAAACGTCTAGTGGGATTGCGGCGCCGATGGCCGGACCTTACTGAGCCGTCGCTGAATAGTAACGAGGTCCACTTCTCTGAAGAGGACCGCTGGCTAACCGTATCCCGGGGCTCACTCATTCTCGCAGCTAACCTTAGCGACAAGCCAAAGAGAATTCCTCTAACAACTAACTTGTCTACACTCCTGCTTACTTCCGATAATGCTGCGGACTCCGGCTCTACGGAAATCCGTGAGGGCCATCTCCACCTTGGACCCTGGATCTTCGCCGTGTGTCGCTGACCATGTACGACTACGACGGACGACAGACTGATGCGTGGGGGGTTGACCTCAGGTATCAGGATGCGCACGGCGAATGGCACGCCACTTCAGAAGAGACACTGCGGGCGATTCACGCCGCGATGCAAGTCGACCCGAAAACGTCAGAACCACCACCCGAAGCCCCGGTCCTGTTC
>JACMLA010000621.1 GCA_014379815.1 Bryobacteraceae bacterium
AGACTGAAACAGACGGTGCCGGATTCTTCATGTACTTCAATAGCAATCTGAACTTGAATCGTCTGGTCTACTCCGCGAACCTGAATGACAACACCGCCGATCTCAAGATTCTGGCCCGCATTGTCTCCCCATCCGGACAAGGCGCTATTGATGCGTTGCCGACCTTCGCAGAAGCCAACTTCGTTGCCACTCCCGAGCCAACGACAGCCTTCATGGTGCTCGGAGCCTCCGCACTTCTCCTCGCAATGAAAAAGTTCGCCCGCCGGTAATCTGCTAAGTGCGGGAACGGGGTTCCACACTGGGACTCCGTTCCCTTTTCTGAATTGGGGCACTTCACATTGAGGCTGCCCATCCGAATTAGAAGTAGCCCAACTGGCAGGGATTACCTCAAGGTTATTCCGGCCCGCCGATTAGGTTACATTCCCGAAGGTTGACGTTCGATCCCGCCGATGCGGTCCATTAACCAGAGAGTAAGCCCGGCCAGCGTGAATATGTCGCTCGGCGTGAGGTGGTTCAGGAGAGGGGTTTGCGCAGTGCGGGTTGGCGGTGCGCGCGACGCAGCGGGATGTGTTCGAAATTTGCATTGAGATCCGCTGAAATGCGCTGCGGATCGTTGTCGAAGCGAGTCGCGTGTTGATCGCGTTGCCGGTGCAACTCGGCAAGTATCTCGTTGCCTGACGTTTGGTCCTCAGGCAAGAGGTCCTCCAGCGAACCAGAGTGCGGGGGTGCAGATGACGGCTGGTTCATAGCCTTGGCTCCTAATGATAGTATCGACGGTCCGGCGAAGCTCGGGATTGGCGATGTGTCGGACATTCCACGTGAGGAGATAGTCGCAACCGTAGAAGGCCGCGTAAGAAACGTGTTCGGCGTCAACTGCTGCCTTCGAAGGCAACGGCCCAGCGGGAACGATCAAGCTGTCGCCGAGGGTGGAAATCGACGGATGCGGGTCCAACAAACTCGCAGCCGCAACATAAGCAAGCCGGCGCGCGGCCATGGACGAATCTCCGCGCGCACATTCGTTATAAACGGCTGACGAAACCACCAAGTCGAAGCGGGGGCGCTGTTCCTGCCACCAGCGGTGCGTCGTGAGCTGATCCTGCTGGACGCGGGCGTTCGGGCTGAGACGCGCTGCCAGATAACTGATAAAGCTGGTTTCGAGATAAACAATCGCCTGAGTCAAAGGCTCCCTCTCAACCGTACCGTCTTCCAGATGAGCTCTCTATTGACTTGCCGTGAGCCGCGAGGCTGGTGCTGAGAGCTCCAAACCCTTTCGGAATCGAAAAGTCTGCACAGTATAACGGCCGTTGTAATCGAAGAACTTCTGCACATCGGTTCGCATGTAACCATGCTGCCCGGCGAAGGCGACGAGGCGCGCAGTTATACCGGGAAATGACTCGTGTCCCTCCGAGTGAGACAAGAACACAGCGTTCTTTGTCTGTATCTGTTGCAGCACGTTCGCCTCAGAGCCAGTTGCAGGATCCTCCACAGGAAAGATCGGACTTTGTCCCTGCTCGCTCAAACGCACAGTGTCGAAGAATCCCCAGTCCACCACTCCGATCGCCGCCTTATCCATACTTCGAATGGTGGCGAGCGCCGGGTACATCGCTTCTGTCCAGGAGTCTGTGCCGCCATTGCGAATCAGGTACGTGTAATACGTCGTAAGCACCAACAGGTTTGCGGCGCAGCACAGCACCACGAGTGACGTCAGTAAGGCGCGGGACAGACGACTTCCATTCCTGGCCCACAGGTACGCCAGCGCAACTCCGATAACGATGTAAGGCAGCGGCCAGAGAAGAATCGTGTGGTGTGCCGCGCCTCCCGCGTTCAGGGTAAACAGCATCTGCAGGTAGCCGACAGAACCAGCGATCAACGCGAAGATCCCGAATCCGCCACCCGGGAAATTGCGGGCAAACGGCAGAACAACCAGACAAGCCAGGAACATAGAAAGAGCTAGTCCCTTCCTGCGCTCCCCGCCAAGTTCCGAAACCTTCGCAATCGCGACTTCCAGCGGACCCATGGGGTCTTTGACAGGACCGTCCCAAGGCTCGCGCATCATGGATCCAAACAGAGCATCCCCGTTGAATGTACTTTTCAGAACTTGTGCTTTCCCCTCAACGGCGCCGGTGTCGAGCCTGGTGTTTGATCCGAAGGTCACCATGGAGTGCTTCGCGTTGTAGACGATCAGCGGAGCTGCGCCGATCACGAAAAAGAGGGACGCGACAATAAGCACCCGTGGACGCAAACTGCGAATG
>JACMLA010000622.1 GCA_014379815.1 Bryobacteraceae bacterium
CCCGTCCCTCAAGAAGTCCGCTTCCGGCCGCCGGAGCTCGTGACCCAGTTCTGTTAAACGGTCGATCCGCTCCGTACATTTGGCTTGCACCTTAGGCGGCAGTTCATCGAGCCATTCCAACAACGGCACGAAATCGTCCCTGGGCTCCCGGAAGAAGTAGACTTCGCTACGGGCCAATCACCCTCCTATGTTCTCATCTTTGTGAACTCTAAGGAGCCGTCGGTCGAGCGGGCTGCTGAAACAATCAATGCTCCAACGGGATTAAACGTTAGTCAGACCGCCGATGTCGATCAGATACATTTGTCGGCCATCGCCCCCGTGGGGAGAGTCGACGATCACTTTAGTTCCGTCAGGGCTGATGCGCGGAGTTGTGTCGCATCGCCAGTAACCGGTGTACGCCGGAGGCGACAGGAACGAGCCAAGGGCCACACGCCTCTCGGTCCTGGTATCGAACAAATAGACATGCTGCCTGCGCTCTTTATCCGGATAGGTGTCGGTGACGAACCAGCGTTTCCCCGGCAGGTAGGTCGCGTGCCCGTTCTCCGTCAACACCGCGGGGGCCACGGCTTCGACCTTCCCGGGAGGATCTTCGATCATGTAGTACCTGTCCCCGTGCGATGGATGGTACATCCAGACCAGAATGTGTTTCGGATCGCGCCAGATGTAGTGTGAAGTCTTTCCATACTTGTCCAGCACCCGCACGTCGCTCCCGTCGCGGTTTGCGCTAAACATCCGGGTCCGGAAACTGCGGCCTTCCGCTGCGCCCTTCCAGCGCTGGAAAAAAGCAAACCGCTTTCCATCCGGAGCAAACAGAAGGTGGTCGAAGTAGTGCTTTGCGCCTTCTGAATACGGCTCCTGTGGCGCAATAGCCGCAACATCGGCGATGGAGAGAATCAGATCGTGCTTCCCTGTCCGTAAGTCCATCAGCCAGATTCCGCTATCTTTTGGCGCCAGTACATCCCGGTTCGGATCCGGCACACCGGCGTATCCGGTTTCCGGACGCAAGTGATAAGACCGGCGCAGATCGTTGACCACTGCGAAACGAGCGTCGGGAGAGACTGCGTAGACAGGCATCGGGAGCGTTCGCTTCCGGCCCGTCCGGACATTCAGGATGTGTGAGACAAACTGCCCCTGTTCCCTGTCGTTGTAAATGACTTCATCCTTTGAGCCCGGAAGCCACTGCAGCATGCAGCCCTGGTGCCAGCTCCACGAACGGCTCACACCGAGGTCGGTCCAGCGATCGCCATCTTGCAGATCGACCATGCCGAGTCGCACGCTGTCGTCAATGGTGGGCAGCCGATGCTCGAAGCTGCCTTCCATTCCGAGCACGTAGCGGTTCGATGGATCGAACTGCAGCTTGTCGTAATACCCGAACCAGTGAAACTTCGGACCCCGCGTGATCGCACGCACAGGTGGCAGCTTCGCCGGTGACTGCGCGAACGCTCTAGTGCCAGATGCAGCGAGGGCGATCGTAAACTGGCGGCGGGTCATATAGGGAGTGCGCGAAGATTCACCAGTGTAGTGCGCGGAGAACGAAATTAGAAAGGCCAAAACGAAATTCGGGACTACGTTACGCTCAGAGGAGTGATCGAAGTCTCACACAATCGCCAGAAGAGCAGGTTTGAATATGTTGAGAACGGCAATCTCGCAGTGCTCGATTATCAGGAGCGAAACGGCCAGCTCGCACTCACGCACACCGGGGTGCCGGACGAGATTGCAGGCGGTGGCATAGGTGGTGCTCTCGTGAAAGCGGCATTTGACCATGCACGCGCCCACGGGTTGAAGGTCCTTCCTCTCTGTTCCTTCGCTGCCGCGTGGCTGGCGCGACATCCTGACTACGAGGACTTGAGGGCTGGCAGTTAAGCTACGGATATGGCAACTGCGCCCGCACTGCCGTTTGTTTCCCTCTCCGAGTATCTGACGTCAAGCTACGAGCCGGATAGGGATTATCTCGACGGCATCCTTGTGGAGCGAAATGTGGGTAAGCGGAAACACAGTCGCCTGCAGGCGCTGATCCTGAATTTCCTCATGTCGCAGGAAGAGCAATACGCGATTCTGGTGTATCCCGAACAGCGCATCCAGTTAACACCGTCACGCTTTCGGATCCATGATGTGTGTGTAATGGACGGACGCCACAGATCGGAAGACATCTTCACCGAGCCCCCGCTGCTGGTCTTTGAAGTTGTGTCCCCGCAGGATGCGTTCGGGGAACTCATCACGAAGGCCAGACGGTATCGCGAGATGGGTGTCGCCCACATCTGTGTGGCAGATCCTTGGAATCACACGTTGTTTTATGTCGATGCGCAAGGCAGCTGGATCGAGTCTGCATCGCTCACTGTCTCGTTCTCAATCCGTGCGGCGCTGCCCCCGCTCACATTAGACTTCGCCGGCCTTTTCAGCCAGCTGGACCGGACGACTCTCTAGATTCCCTCGCCATCGAGGCCCCGCTCATCTTTGCGAATAAAGGCGCGCTGTTCCAGCACTGCGCTGATCTGGTTGACCGCAATCTCATCGTTGGAGTCGAGAGCCGCCGGAGGAAATTCCACGAAAGACTCCGGCCCGACTACCTGGCGTGAGCGTTCTCGTGTGGTTTCGTCATCCGAAGCGAGGCTGCAAATGGTAATCAGTCCTGCCGCATTGGCCATCCGCGCCAGTTCCGCGACCAGGTAACTTTCCACCTCATCGGCCAGCACATGAACCATGTAGCCCCGGTCGAAGAGCTCGCGTTCGAGAACGTACGCCAGATCGCGCCGTGCCGTTAGCCAGACGGTGACCGGCCGGTGACCGGCACGTTCCCAACGCTCGGCAGGCGTAAGGCGACTTCGCTCAAATTCGATTCCTTCCAGCAACTGGGTCCGGCGCCGGTCATCGCGTGTATCGCGCTCCGCGATCATTCCAGCGGCCACCGTCAGGTTGGTCAAAGGATCGATCAGAATAAAGCTGCCGGTGTTGCGGTTCTTGCCGTAGGAGTCGAAGAACAAGGGCTTGCGTGTCTCCAGCCGGACACGGCCAATTTCGTTCAGCTCCAGCTGCTCGGCGGGAACCCGGCCGAGGGTTTGAATATCGGTCTTATACAGGATCTCGGAAACCGTGGCGGGGACCTGCTGCGACGTGTGCTTGACCAGATAGGCTTTGTCGGTGGTCAGAGGGTCACTATGCATCCACACCAGTTGGGCTTCGAAGCGGCGCGAGACATGTGGCATCCGGTCGGCATGTACCAGCATGTCCCCCCGGCTGATATCGATCTCCGTCTCGAGCGTGACGGTGACAGACTGACCAGCACGCGCTAAGGGCAGGTCCCCATCAAACGTAACGATGCTCTTGACCCGGGTCGTCCGGCCTGAAGGCAGAACCATAATGGAATCGCCACGGGATATCACGCCCGCCGCTACCTGTCCCGCATATCCCCGGAAGTCCAGGGTAGGACGAATGACGTACTGCACTGGGAAGCGCATTGCGTCTGCAGCCTCGTCATTCACTATCGGCACGGTCTCAAGGACTTGCAGCAAGCTGGGACCCTGAAACCATGGGGTACGTGCGCTCGCCGAGATGACGTTGTCACCCTCCAGTGCGCTAATAGGGATGTAATAGATCCCTTTAATCCCGAGTTCCCGGACAAAGTGCGCGAATTCGACGCAAATGCGGTCAAAGATCTCCTCGGAGTAATCAACCAGATCCATCTTGTTTACGGCAACAACCACATGGGGGATCCCAAGCAGGGCCGCAATGTAGGCGTGTCTGCGCGATTGCGGCAGGACGCCTTTTCGCGCATCCACCAGTACAATCGCCAGCTGCGCGGTAGAAGCGCCGGTCGCCATATTGCGGGTGTATTGCTCGTGCCCTGGCGTGTCCGCGATGATGAATTTTCGCTTGGGCGTCGAGAAGTAGCGGTACGCAACATCGATCGTGATGCCCTGCTCTCGCTCGGCATTCAGGCCATCTGTCAACAGCGAAAAGTCTATTGGCCCTGCGTTCCGGTTAACGGATGCTTTGCGAACGGAAGCGATCTGGTCTTCGTAGACGCCTTTGGAGTCGTAGAGCAAGCGACCGATCAGGGTTGACTTGCCATCGTCTACGCTTCCAGCTGTCGTAAACCGCAGCAGCTCCTTGTCGAGCTCCTGCTGCAGAAAACTTTCTATATCGGTTGCAACGGCAGCCACGATTTTAGAAGTATCCTTCGCGCTTCTTCAACTCCATAGACCCTTCGACGTCGTGGTCGATCACCCGATTCTCGCGCTCCGATTTTCGCGCGAGGAACAGTTCTTCAATGATCTTCTCCACTGTGTCCGCAGTAGAGCGCATAGCTCCGGTGCAGTACGTGCAGCCTAGCGATCGCATGCGGCACATTACAAACTCCGGCTTCTCATGCGGCAACAGGGGAGGGCCGTGCTCAAGGCTGATTAGCGACTCTCCGCGAACGACTACTTCCCGTTCCTTCGCAAAGTACAGCGGCACGATCGGAATCTGCTCCAGCGCGATGTATTGCCACACATCGAGTTCGGTCCAGTTCGACAACGGGAACACGCGGATCGATTCGCCCTTGTCGATCCTCGCGTTGAACAAATTCCATAGCTCAGGGCGCTGATTGCGGGGGTCCCATTGCCCGAAGCTGTCGCGGAAGGAGTAGATCCGCTCCTTTGCCCGGGACTTCTCTTCATCCCGCCTGGCCCCGCCAAACGCAGCATCGAAGCCGAAGCTCTCCAGACCATCCAGCAGGTTGCGGGTTTTCAGAATCGCACAGCATTTCTGGGTTCCCAGTGCAAAAGGACTTACGCCATCGCGAATCGCCTGATCGTTGGCCTGGACCAGCAGCTCGGCACCGATGCTCTTCGGATACCAGTCACGAAACTCAATCATTTCGCGAAATTTGTAACGTGTATCGATGTGAAGCAGAGGGAAGGGAAGCGGTCCGGGGTAGAACGCTTTCTGCGCCAGCCGCAGCATCACAGAAGAGTCTTTCCCGATCGAATACAGCATCACGGGCTTAGCAAACTCCGCCGCAACTTCCCGTAAGATGTGGATGCTCTCGGCCTCAAGAGCACGAAGATGCGTGAGGCTTACCGGCGCGAGTTCTTCTACAGCAAGTGTCATGTTACGTTCAGAAACAACTTAAACTAAAGCTAACATGCAAATCTCTACTAAATGCATAGGAATTGGGGTGGTTGCATGCGCGGTTTTCTCGCCCTTGTTTGCCCAGGCAGACATTGAGGGCTCCCGTATCAAAGCGCACGTTCGATTCTTATCCAGCGACCTTTTGGAAGGGCGAGGAGTCGGGTCCAGGGGCGGACAACTGGCAGAGGAATACCTCGCCGCTACTTTAGCCAGTTTTGGCCTGAAGCCTGGTGGCGAAAATGGGACCTGGTTTCAAACCGTTCCAATGGTGGGAGTCAGTACAAAGTCAAGCTCCACGCTGACCGCATCCCGCAATGGACAGACTGTGGCGCTGGACTGGCAGAAAGACTTCGCCGGAGCCACCCATCGTCAGCAGCGGGAAGTCGATATAGACGCTGAGGCGGTCTTCGTCGGCCATGGCATCGTTTCTGCGCCGGAAAAGTGGAGCGACTACAA
>JACMLA010000623.1 GCA_014379815.1 Bryobacteraceae bacterium
GGCACGCTCGTTCCGGAAGAGATCCTCTGGCTCCCGGCGTTAACCGATGGACGGATAGAAAAGATCCGGCTTCGTCCTGGCGCTACGGTTGGTCCTGACACGATCATCATGGATCTGAACAATCCACAGCTGGAGCTTGAGGCCTTAAATGCCGAGTGGCAGGTCAAGTCTGCCGAAGCTACCTATAAGGATCTGGCGGCGCGGCTGCAGAACCTGAAACTCGACCAGCAAGCCGCTGCCGCGCGTGTCGCTTCCGAATACCAGAACTCCAAGCTAAACTCCGACGTCGAGGCAAAGCTCGGTGAGCAGGGCCTTTCCTCAGAAGTCAAAGTGAAGACCACTAAAGCTATTGCGGACGAGTTGCACAACCGGGCTGCAATCGAACAGGAGAAAATTGGCAGCCTCGGGCAATCGATAGAAGCGCAGTTAGGAGCGCAGCAGGTCCAGATTGAAAAGCTCCGCGCCGAATGGGGTTTGAAGAAGAAGCAGGTCGACCAGCTGAAGATCCGCGCCGGCGTTCACGGTGTTCTGCAGCAGCTTGGGGCAAACCAGACCGCGCCGGTGGAAGTAGGGCAGAGACTCGCGGCCGGCACTGTGCTGGCCAAGATTGCGCAACCCTCGCGATTGAAAGCCGAGCTGAAGATCGCGGAGACTCAGGCGAAAGATATCACAATCGGACAGATTGCCGAGATCGATACCCGTAACGGAGTGATACCTGGCCGAGTATCCCGTATAGATCCTGCTGCACAAAACGGGACCGTGACGGTTGACGTTCGTCTGGAAGGAAAGCTGCCGTCTGGCGCGAGGCCCGATCTGAGTGTCGATGGAACCGTCGAGCTGGAAAGACTCCGCGAGGTGGTCTATGTTGGTCGCCCCGTGTTCGGACAGCCCAACAGTACGATTACGCTGTTCCGACTTGAGGCGGATGGCAAGGAAGCGAACCGTATCCCGGTTCGTCTCGGACGCACTTCGGTGAACACCATCGAGATTGTGGATGGGTTGAAAGTTGGAGATCGCGTGATCCTGTCCGACATGAGCGCTTATGACTCGCACAGCCGCATCCGGCTAAATTGAATTCTCTAAGGGGAAGGAATGCATAACATGGAACGGGAATCCTTAATTCAACTGGAGAGCGTGACGAAGGTCTTTGTCACCGATGAAGTGGAAACGCATGCTCTCGGCGGCATTCATCTGGATATCAAGAAGGGCGAGTATGTCACGATTGCCGGTCCGTCCGGCTGCGGAAAATCGACACTCCTCGCGATTCTTGGGCTTCTGGATACTCCGACAGGCGGGACGTTTACGCTCAACGGCCGGGCCGTTCAGGGACTGAAGATGAGCGAGAGGGCGCGCATTCGCAACCGGGAAATCGGATTCATTTTCCAGGCCTTCAACTTGATTGGCGATCTCAACGTCTATGAGAATGTCGAACTGCCTCTGACCTATCGTGGAATGTCAGGCGCGGAGCGGAAGAAGCGAGTCCATGAAGCACTGGAACGGGTCGGCATGTCGCATCGGGTGAAGCACTATCCCTCGCAGTTGTCCGGAGGTCAGCAGCAGCGCGTTGCGGTCGCCCGTGCACTGGCTGGTTCCCCTTCCATCCTGCTGGCGGACGAACCTACCGGCAACCTCGATTCCGCCAACGGCGAAGCAGTTATGGACCTCCTGCGCGACCTTCACCGGCAGGGTGCAACCATCTGCATGGTGACCCACGATCCCCGGTATGAAAAGTTTGCCGAGCGGACGATTCACCTTTTCGATGGCCGCATCGTCCAGGAAGAAACGTATCAGAACGCTTCCGTCGCACACTGACAAATGATCTCTCTGCGCAACGTCGAGAAGTACTACGAACACGGGCCGTCCAAGACCTGGGTCTTACGCCGCATCAACGCTGAAATCCGGGAAGGCGAGTTTGTGTCGATTATGGGGCCGTCCGGGGCGGGCAAGTCGACATTGCTCCATGTTCTGGGAATGCATGACGCCTCATGGGCAGGCGAGTATTTTCTCGATGGCAATCCGATTCATAAGCTCAACCGGAAAGATCGGATGGAAGTGCAGAAGCGGCTGATTGGGTTCGTGTTTCAGAGCTACCACCTGCTGGACTCGCTCACGGTCTACGAGAATCTGGACATCCCTTTGAGTTACCGCAACATTCGAAAGAACGAGCGCGACAGTATCGTATGTGACATGTTGGACCGCTTCAACATAGTTGCCAAGAAAGACCTCTATCCGAATCAACTGTCCGGGGGACAGCAGCAACTGGTAGCCGTGGCGCGAGCTCTTGTTGCCAAACCAAAAATAATCCTGGCGGACGAACCGACCGGGAACCTGCACTCCTCTCAGGCCAAAGAAACTATGGAACTCTTCCGAAAGTTGAACCGGGACGATGGCATCACGATCGTTCAGGTGACTCACTCGGAAACCAACGCTACGTATGGAAGCCGCGTCATCCAGATTGTGGACGGCTGGATCACCAGTGATGGCGCTTCAGCAGCGGCAGATTGAAGTTAATGGAACCCGGTGTAGATCGTTTACGGAAGTAAGCTCAGGAGAAGTAAACATGCTGCAACGCAATGCGGATTTCGCGGCGATTCTGGTTTTGGTCTTCGCTGCAGGCGTTTGGGAAACACCACGGATCGCTACCCGGATAGCGCAAACTGCAATGGAACAAAGGCTGCTTCGTAATCGTATCCATCGCAATGTGGAGAGTAAAGTAGAGCGCCAGATGATGATCGTACCTTCTTCTCCGCGGCTCAGGACCATACACTTCCGATAGGCGGATCA
>JACMLA010000624.1 GCA_014379815.1 Bryobacteraceae bacterium
GGATTGGTTGCCCCAACCCGTGGTGACGCCGCTCACGATCACCATGGCTTCTTCGATCACCGGTGAGACGGTGCGTCCTCCGTGGGTGGTGACGATACCGAACTCTTCCGCCAGGTGCCTTTCCCAAAGGACTTTGCCTTCGGAAGAGAAAGCCATCAAGGTACCACCGACCCCAAGCGTGTAGACATTGCCGGTCTCCTTATCGCCGGCTGGAGACGACCAGGCAATGCGGTGAGGTGGAACATCACTCAAGTACACGTTGTACTTGTGCTCCCAGCGGAGTTTCCCGGTATCCGCGTCCAGGCACACCACACGCTCCTGCAAAGTTTCGTTCGCACCTGCGTGGTTCAGGATGTAGACACGATTGTTCATGACGATCGGAGCGGAACGACCGCCGTAGGGCACTTTCCAAGCTAGGTTCTCCCCAGAGGGCGACCATTTGGATGGCAGGCTCTTCTCAGGCGAAGTTCCGTCCCGCCCGGGTCCACGCCAATCGGTCCAGTCTCCGGCCGTAGCTTGGTGGCAAACAATTCCAGCGAGCAAAAGAAGCGCTGTCGTGTTCTGCATGATCTTTACCTGATTATCGCCGAAGTCGACCGGCTGCTTACTTGACGGAGGCTTCCAACGCTTCCAACTCCCTGCCCGCTTCCGCCCATTTCCCTTGCGAAGCCAATTCCCGGTATCGCTGCAAATGTCTCCGGACCGCATCCAGAGAGGGTGCCGCAGGCTTAGGAGCAGCGGAGGGGACCTGCGAAACGGGCGGCGGTGCTTGACCGTCGGAGAGAGCCGGGGCCGGACCGGCGAAATTTGCCCCCAGGTCCGCTAGCGCCTGTTCGTAAGTATCGCGATAGATGAGGCTGTTTCCCTTGGCGAGAACCACCTTCTTGAGCTGAGGCATCTTAGCCTGGGACGATTGCAGGTAGATCGGCTCAACATACAAAAACGTGTCATCCACCGGTAGCACCAGCATCTGGCCCCGGATGACCTGCGATCCCTGCTGATTCCAGAGCGACAGATCTTTGGCGATGTTCTGGTCAGACGCGATCCGGGCTTCGATTTGCAGCGGTCCGTAAATCAGACTTTGCTTGGAGAGTTGTAACACGACTAACTCCCCCAGATGCTCGCCATCGGACCGGGCGATCATCACGCCGATCAGGTTGTCCTTGCTGCGCGGCGTGAACGCATGCACCAGCAGAAATTCCGGTTTCGTTTCGCCAGGCAGAGTGGCCACTACGAAGGAGGGCTGCATGCTCTCATTCTTTCCACTTTGGTCCGTGGCACTCTTGGCGAGGTCCCACAAATCTTCCTTGTTGTAAAAGGCCTCGGGATCCTGCATGTGGAACGTGCGGTAGATTTCCGACTGCGCCTGGAACAGGACTTCCGAGTACCGTGTATGGGCGCGCAACTCCGGGGGCATCGCGGCGGCGGGCTGGAAAAGATCGGGAAAGATCGCCTGCCAGGCGCGCAGGATCGGGTCGCTCGCGTCGAAGTTGTAAAGCGTCACCGTGCCGTCGTAGGCGTCGATGACCGCCTTCACGGAGTTGCGTATGTAGTTGAAACGCGCACCCTCCGCGTAGCGCATCCGGCGTGAGTACGGATGCCGGTCCGACAGGGTGTATCCGTCTACGATCCAGACCAGCCGGCCCTCCGGTGTCAGGACCATATAGGGGTCGTTGTCCCATTGGATGAACGATGCCAGCGTCGTCAGCCGCTCCCGGACATTGCGCCGAATCAGCATGCGGCTTTCCGCTGTCAGGTAGTTTGTGAGAAGGATCTTCCAGTCCCCTTCCGAAAGAGCGGCCGCCAGCCGGACCGGCAACGGATGCACCGGGAAACCGCCCTTCCCCGCGTACCGGGTCTGCACGTTCTCAGATCCTGAAGGGTAGCTGAACTCGGGCTGCTGCGTGCGCACAAAGACAGACTGATTCGTTAGTTCTCCGAAGTAAATCTCAGGACGCGTCAGCTTCAAGCTGTTCGAAGTTACCTTCGGCGGCGCATCCTGAATGAAGAGCACCGGCTGGCCGTTCGGAGTGATCTTGTTCGCTTCCGCCATGACCACGCCGTACCCGTGCGTATAGATAAAGTGGCCGTTGATCCAGTTCGCGCGGGCGTCAGCGAGTTGCCGTACATCGAGTTCACGCGGAGTCAACAGGACCTGCCTCACATTGCCGTCGATCGTGTAGCGATCGACATCCGTGTCATTGAAAACGTAGTACTGGCGCAGGGCCTGGATCTGGGTGACTGTGTCGTGGAAAGCGCGCCAATCCCAGAGGCGGACGTTCTCCAGCATCGCTCGATTCTTGTTTACATCGATCTCCCCGTCCAGTTTGGCGGCAAACTGGGTTTCCTTCAGCTTGCTCTCCAGGCCAAAAGCAGCCCGAGTCGCCTGAATGTGGTCGCTGATGTACGGCTTCTGAAGTGAGATCTCGTTGGGCTTGACGTAGACGGCGGAAACGATGCCCGGCACCACCTTCTGAACCAGGAGAACCAGAAGAAAGACCAGAGCGAACTTCGCCCGATTCACCAGGACCAGAACCGCTGAGAGGGCGGCCGCCACGACCAGCAGCCACTGTAAAGGGAGCCTGATGTTGCGGTCCACGTAGTCCATTCCCGAAAGGAAGCTGTGCTCGCTGAACAGCAGATCGTAACGGCTCAGATAGAAATTAGCGGCCAGGGCCAACAGGAACACAGCCACGCTAATCCGGAAAAAGCGAGCCTCCAAAGCGGCCCCGAGGCGAAGATCGCTCACATTGAACTGAAAGTTTTCGGCACGAAAGTCTTCGATCTGTGAGCTAAGCTGCCAGCCGCGCGCCGTCAGCCAATAGACAATCGCCGCAAGAAGGGCGGTCACCAGGACCAGACTCAGCATCTCAGAGTAGAACGGCAGATCGAACAGATAGAA
>JACMLA010000625.1 GCA_014379815.1 Bryobacteraceae bacterium
AGTTTGGTTCTCCAAAGACTCCCGTGTTCCTCGAAGCCATGCTCCTGCACCAGCTCGATACCCTCGATTCGCGAATGGAGTGCATGCGGGGATTCCTGCAAAAAGATCGCCTTGTAGAAGGTTGCTGGACCGGGTACAACACTACACTCGAACGCTCTTTCCTTAAGAAAGCAAAGTATCTGGAAGAGCTCGAGAAGCCTGCGCCAGTGCAGCAAACCGCCGGAGACACCACGGTGCACGTGCCTGTTCTCAAACCCGCTCCACCGCCAAAAAACGGTTCCGCCTTTGCCGATAAGCTTCGTGGAGCCCTCCGAACCGAACCATACCTCCGAACCGAACCATAATGGAAGCATGCAGGACAAGTTGAAAATCGCGGACCGTGAGTTCGGTTCGCGCCTCTTAATCGGCACAGGAAAGTACCGCAGTTTTCAGGAAATGGCCCGTTGCCACCAGGCTTCCGGAGCCGAAGTAGTCACAGTCGCCGTCAGGCGTGTCAATCTCACCGATCGTTCGAAAGAATCTCTGCTCGACTACATAGACCGCGAGCGGATGTTCATACTCCCGAACACCGCAGCCTGCTACACCGCCGATGAAGCGATTCGCACAGCAAGACTCGGCCGGGAAGTGGGATTGTCGCACTGGGTCAAGCTCGAAGTAATTGGTGATGAGGAAACCCTGTTTCCAGACACCGAAGGCCTCATCGAAGCCACAAGGGTTCTGGCCCGCGAAGGCTTTGTCGTACTGCCCTACACCAGTGACGATCTCATCGTAGCCCGCCGCCTCATTGATGCCGGAGCCGCCGTTGTCATGCCTCTGGGTGCTCCAATTGGCTCCGGCCTGGGCATTCAGAATCTGACCGCGCTCCGCATTCTGCGCGAGAAAATCACAACCGTACCCCTGATCGTGGACGCAGGAGTGGGAACCGCCTCCGACGCGGCCATCGCGATGGAACTGGGCTTCGACGGAGTGCTGCTGAACACTGCGGTAGCCGCAGCGTCGGAACCAGAGAAAATGGCCGAAGCAATGAAACACGCAGTCATAGCAGGGCGCCTCGCCTTCCAGGCAGGTCGCATGCAGAAAAAGCTTTACGCCACCGCAAGCAGTCCCATGGAAGGCGTGGTTCGCTAACTAAACCGCATATCAGCTGAACAAGTAGCCTCGCATACGAGGGCGCCAGGACCGAGGTGGGGCAGGCGTCCACGCCTGCGGAGGGTCTCCAGACCCGACTTCACCAAAACAACGACGAACCAGTGAGAGGAGCGGCCCCGAAAGGTAACCTAAGACTCAGCGTTAGGCCCGCTGCCGAGACTGCGCCGTGAGATCGCATCCCGGCCCCACGCCAGGTCCGGCGAGGCGTTCTCAGGAACTTTAACTTCGCTACCCGCAATGCTTTCATGCGGCAACCCCGGCTGCAAACGCCGGCCATTCAGAAACATGCCGATAACCGTGTTCCGAACAAAATACTCATAACTCACCAGCAACAGTGTCACCGAAACAGCCAGGTTGATGGTGACCTTAACGATAGCGGGAGCATTCCACGGCATCATCCACACCGAGAGCACGATGACCAGCGGCAGGTGGGTCAGATAGAGCCAGTAACAAGAGTCTGCCAGGTAGCGGACCACCCGGCGATGCTTCTCAAAGTGGCGTACAAAGAACCCGATCAGTCCGTATACAAGCAAAGCAGCTCCAAGAGCTCCGGTGACCGCCGTTACCAGACGCCATTGTTCCGCGCGAAGGAAATTCTGCGCCGCTAAAGCATTTCCAGTTTTCAGGACTGAGAAATAGTTGACCGCAACTGTTACGATCGCCAGCAAGCAGTAAACAGTTCCGAAACGAGCGAAGCCAGACAGCGCCTCGCGCTTGTGAAACAGGATCCAGCCGAAACCAAAAAACGTAAAATACCCTCCAAGGCTGTTCCAGTGCAGGGGCCAGAGCACCACGAAAGTTTCCAGTGTGCGGGACGGCATGGTGAGAAGGACGCCGAAAGACAAAGCGGCCAAGAGCAAAACCGAACCTGGATGCCCAACGGCATTGCCACTTACACGCAGCGCAGTCTCGTAAGCATTCGCCAGCGGAAGCACACGGCCCAGCTCCCAAACCAGAGCCAGAATTGCGTAGAAGATCAGCAGGTAGTACAAGAACCAGAGGTGATTCAAAAGAAACGGCTGAAATGGGGACAGGTCCAGTAGGCCAGAACTAATGGCCCGGCCCGCACCTCCGGTAAACCGGTATTTGCCCCACTCCATCGCCGCCCAGGTTGTCAGACCTAGTGGTATCGCGAGAACGACCAGAGGGAGCAACACCCTACGTACCCGGTTTACCAGCATGCCTTGCATCCCGTTGCGAGCTACCAGCAAATGAGAGAAAAATCTCGCCACGACAAAAAATGTCGGCATGCGGAAGATATGGATGGCAACCGTTACAAAGTCAAAACCAGGATGAGTATAAGGGTCCTTGAAGGGCCAGCCTGCACCGAGTCGGAACAGACCGTACGTAAGGCTGATATGGTGCAAACACACCCAGTAGCATCATGGCCGCGCGTAAGGCGTCAAGAGAGTGATAGCGGGGCTGCACAGTCCCTCATAAAACTTACAAAATTAGCACGCGTGAATGCAAAACTTCGCCGACCCAGACCTTTTACCGGATGCCTGAGATCAGGCTTCCAGACGAGCCTGCAGTCGCTGCAAGTGTTCTGGAAGATACCGCAGGCTGCTCGCGCCGCCCGTTGAGAAATACACCGATCACGGTTCGCCGCACAAGGTGCTCATAGGTAAACAGCAGTGTCGCTACCGAAACGCTCATGTTGATAAGAGCTTTCAAAAGGGCAGGTGCATTCCACGGCAGCATCCAGGCAGTCAGGCAAATAACCAGAGGCAGGTGCATCAGGTACAGCCAGTAACACGAATCTGACAGATACCGGATCACCCGGTTAGGTTGTTTGAAGTAACGCCCGAACAACCCAATGAGTCCATAGACAAGGAAAGACACTGCCAATGCGCCAGCAACTGCCACAAGCAGCCGCCACGAGTCGGCTTCGCTGGTATTCCTTCCCGCTGCCGCTCTCCTGATCGCATAGTAGTGAAGTAGCAATAGCGGCGTCGAAAGCAGGCAGAATGCGGTACCAAAGCGTTCAAACGTCCGCAAAGACTCCCGTTCCGCAAACAGAATCCAGCCAAAGGCAAAAAAGATGAAGTAACCCGCAAGGCTGGCCTTGTGCAGAGGCCATACATGCATGAACGTCTCCAGTGTGCGCGAATCCATCTTCAGCAGCACACCAAAAGTCACAGCTGCAAGGATGAAAACCGAAGCAGGATGTCGCATCACCCTGCCAGACACCCGCAGTAACGTCTCATAGACGACTGTCACAGGAAGCACCCGGCCAACTGCCCAGAAGATCCCGACTACTGCGCAAAAAATGAGCAGGTAGTACAAAAACCAGAGATGTCCCAAAGTAATCAGGCGAAGTCGCCCGATGTCGAGTAGTCCCGCAACGACAGCGGTCCCAGCGTCGGCTTTAAAACGCAGAACGCCCCACCTCATTGCCGTCCCCCCAGCTATGCCGAGCGGTACGATCAGCACCACAAGTGGCAACAGGACTCGTCGGATGCGATTGACCAGCATGCGCTCCATCCCACCGCGTTCCACTAGCAGATGCGTAAAGAATCCCGATACCACAAAAAACGTCGGCATCCGGAAGACGTGGATGGCGCTGGCCAGAAGATCGAATGTCCAGTGAGTACTCGAATCCTTCAATGACCAGCCTGGGACAATGAAGATGCCGTAGGTAAGACTGATATGAAAGACTACCCCGAGCAGCATCATCGCAGCCCGTAAAGCGTCAAGTGAGTGATAGCGCAAATGCAAAATACCTCGCCATTGCTCTTGGATCTGGATCCGTTTCTCTATCGCGTTCCCGGCATCAGACGGCCTGACGAGCCCGCCGCCGCTGCCAGACTTCTTTCCGGAGATAGCATCTGCGAGCGTCTTCCGTTAAGAAAAGTACCGATAATCGTCCGACGGACGAAGTACTCGTAACTGAGCAAAAGCACCCCCAGTGAAATGACCAGATTCGTGAGGACTTTTACTATGGCAGGAGCATCCCACGGCAGCACCGCCCGGCTGGGTCTTTCAAAGTAGCGCACAAAGAGCCCGATCAGCCCGTACGCAAGCAGTGAAACTGTGACGGCGGCCATGGCTGCCGCAACAACACTCCACTTTGACACTGGATTTATCGAATGGGTCCCTAAAACCGCTTCCACCGACCTGCGGGCCGCATAGAAATAAAGAGCAAGCGGAATCGTCGCCAGCAGACAGAAGCCAGCACCGAAACGAGCGAAGTCCGGAAGAACTTCACGTTTGAAAAATAGAACCCAGCCAAAAAGGAAAAAGAGAAAATATGCGGCGAGACTCCTAACATGAAGCGGCCAGATCGCAAACGAAGTCTCCAGCGTGCGTGATGGCATCGTCAGAACCACCCCCAGCGTCAAAGTTGCCAGAATCGCGACGGAAGCGCGATGCAGGTAGTCGAACCCCGCATGAGTATACAGATCTTTCAGCGTCCAGCCCGGAACCTTGAAAACACCGTACGTGAGACAGAGGTAGAATACGAGCCCCAGCAATAGAAGGGCCGCCCGCAAAGCATCCAGTGAATGGTAACGTGGCTGCATAACTCTTAAGCGGGAATTTTTTACAAAATTAGCACACCAGCAGGGGTGATTTTCATTAAGATTTGTAAGTATTGGCCCAAGGTTTTCCCTGAGCGGTCCCAAAAAAGGCCAGCACCACGCGATTGAACTGCTCAGCCGCATCCCACATCACCACATGCCCCGCACCAGGGATAACCACCAGGTCGCTCCCAGCAATCTCGCCCTGTAGTCCCGCTGCCAGAGATACGGGAATCAGCGCGTCCCGCTCACCCCAAACCAGCAGCGTCGGAGCCCGGATCGAGTGCAGGTTCCGTCGCCCGTCCATTGCAAAAAGTTCGCGCGCACTTCGGAGTAACAAGCCTGGCCCAGCTCGCGCCGAATCCGAAACCAGCGTAGGCCAGAAGCTCAATGGCGACGCACCACAAGCCCTTGCAAGCGGCCACAAACTCGCCGCAATCGTGCGCCCCTGTAAGTCCATGGCCGGAGCCGCCAGCACCAGCCGGTCCACCCGCCCAACCTCCGACGCAGCCAGCATGGCGCACACCAGAGCACCCATCGAATGCCCCATCAGCGACACCGGCACCCCCGGCTCCAGGAAATCAATCGCACGCAGAAGCCATTCCGCCCCGGCAGCTAAAACAAAGTCGCCACGGGAACGTCGCAACCCTCCGTACCCAGGTAGATCGAGCGCATACACCCGGTGCGACCCGCTCAATGCCTCAATATTCCGCGCCCACCACCGGCTCGAACCCGCCAACCCATGCAACAGGAATAGAGGTGGTCCCTCACCGCGTACCTGGTAGTGCAAAACCATGCGAGCTGAGCGTTACCCACGCCCCACAAACGGCATCTTTGTCGCCATCACCGTCAGGAATGGGACGTTTACTTCAAGGGGCAGTTGCGCCATATAGACCACAGCATCCGCGACATGCTGCAGATCCATTCTCGGCTCCACCATCATGGAACCGTTCGCCTGCAGCACGCCGTCCGTCATCCTCTCGGTCAGCACCGTCGCGGCATTCCCGATATCGATCTGCCCACACGCAATGTCCCACGGCCGCCCATCCAGAGACAGTGATTTCGTCAAACCCGTCACTGCATGCTTCGTTGCGGTGTAAGGAGCCGAATTCGGCCGGGGCGCATAAGCGGAAATCGAGCCATTATTGATAATCCTTCCGCCTCGTGGATCTTGTTCTTTCATCCTTCGGAATGCCGCTTGCGCGCAGAGAAAGACACCGGTCAGATTCACCGCAATCACCGTTTGCCACTGCGCCAATGTCAGCTCATCGAAAGGCACTCCCGGAGCTGGAATACCGGCGTTGTTAAACAGGACGTCGATACGGCCAAACTGGTCGCGAACCTTCCCAAACAGCAGGTCCACAGACTCCGGATCGCTCACATCGGCTGACACCGGCAACATCCGCTCACCCTCCGGGCTACCCAGCGAGGCTGTCTCCTCCAGCGTTTCCATCCGCCGGCCCGTAAGCACAACGGTGAATCCCGCCTCATGCAGTCCCAGACTCACCGCGCGGCCAATCCCGCTCCCCGCTCCCGTCACAACAGCAATCCTGTTTGTCACTCGCGAAATTATAGCCAGCCGTTCTTACTTATCCAAACGTTAATCGAACTCAGGTCGCCGGCGTTACGTAATGGATACTGTCAACAGGCACGTACATGCGAAGACTTCCGGACTACCTCAGGACGACGTGTGTCTTCCTTCTCAGCGCCGCCCTTGCGGCAGGTCAGAATACGCTCACGGTCGAGCCCGCTAACGCCGATCGTTTTGGTTGGCTCACCCGACCCTACCAGGCTCGCAACATCGCGCCGGTTCGCCTGACGAACTCGCCACGCCTGAACTCCCTCATTCGCGCCGGTAGTCTGTACCTCTCCGCGCAGGACGTTGTCGCTCTTGCTATTGAGAACAACATCGATATCGAAGTGCAGCGCTATACCCCACTGCTGGCCCAGGAAGTTCTGCGCCGTGCAGAAGCAGGCGGGGCACTCCGCAGTGTTGGCCTCCCGGTAGTCACCGGAGCGCAGAGCGTAAGTCTCCAGGGAGTCACAACTAACGCAGGTGGTGGACTCGGAGTCGGAGGAGGCGGCATCTCTTCCGGTGGCGGTATCGTTACCCAGCTCGGTCCCGGTATCCCGACCCTCGATCCCCAGGTCAGTGCCTTCGTAAACTTCCAGCACGCCACAACGCCACAGAGCAATACCGTCCTGACCGGGACCACCGCGCTGGTGCAGAACACACGCACCGTGAATGCTTCGTTTAGCCAGAGCTTTCAATTCGGACTCACAGCGCAGCTGGGTTATTCCAGCAATTATGTAAGCGTCAACTCGCAGTTCTTCAACCTCAATCCATTCACCACCGGCAATCTCGATCTCCAGCTTACGCAGAACCTGCTTCAGGGTTTCGGATCCGCGGTGAATGGCCGAAACATTCGCGTGCAGCGCAACAACGTCAAAGTCAGCGACCTCCAGTTCAAGCAGCAGGTGATCAACACCGTATCCGCCGCGCTCAATCTCTATTGGGACTTCGTCGCCTTCAACGAGGATGTGCGTGCCCGGCGTCAGGCAGTGGAAACCGCGCGTACTCTCTTCGGGAATAATCGCAAGCAGGTAGAACTCGGATCCTTAGCTGAGATCGAGATCACGCGGGCCGAAGCGCAGGTCTACGCCACGCAGCAAGACCTCACGATCGCCCAAACCAATCTCCTGCAGCAGGAGACGATCTTAAAAAATGTGCTGGCACGAAACGGCGTCGCCGAAGCCGGGCTCACCGGAGTTCGAATCGTTCCACTCGATCGCATCACCATACCGCCAGACACGGCAATCCAACCCGTGGAAGATCTTATTTCTGAAGCAGCTCGCAACCGGCCGGAACTCCAGCAGGCACGCATCAATCTCGAGAGTAATCAGCTAAATCTCGTAGGTATCCGCAATTCGTTAAAGCCTAGTCTGCAGGCATTCACGCAGCTAACCAACAACGGTCTTACCGGTGATCTTAGTGCGCTCGGAGCCGCCCAGCCCGGTGTCGGGTACCTCGCCGGAGGATATGGCAATCTCCTCGGCCAGATATTCCGCCGGAATTATCCAAATTATTCCGCCGGTTTTTCTCTCAACATCCCCCTCCGTAATCGCGCCGCGCAGGCCGACTACGCCATCAGCGTGATTGAGCTTCGTCAGAATGAACTCAATCTGAGGCGCAATCTCAATCAGGTCCGTGTCGATGTCCAGAATGCGGTCATCGGAATACAGCAAGCCCGGGCGCGTTACGAAGCAGCCCTTCGCTCCCGTGTCCTGCAGGAGCAAACCCTATCCGCGGATCAGCGCAAATTCGACCTCGGTGCCGCCACTCCCTTCCAGGTAATCCAGGACCAGCGTGATCTGGCCAGCGCGCAGAGCTCGGAAACGCAGGCCATGGCGAATTACACGCACGCCCGGATCTCACTCGAGGAAGCTCTGGGCAAGACTCTCGACGTCAACAATGTCTCTATCTCGGAAGCTTTGAAAGGTCAGGTGTCTGTCGCCTCAACCCTGCCGGCTGACCTGCCGACCCCGCCGCCCGACCCGGCGAAAGGAGCAACTCCGTGACCTGCTTTCGGCTTCTCCAATCCATCAGAGCTATCGTGGCCGCCGCCCTCAGCGTCACGATTGCGGTAAGTCAGTCCCCCGTAGGCCGACAGTCCGCCATAGCACCTGCCTGGGCCGATCGCAATGCCGTAATCCGTCCGTACTTCCCTGTCGACGTTCCGCCAGTTCGGACGACCAACTCACAGCGCCTCGCCGCACTCGTTCGCGGAGGAGCACTCTACCTCACCGCTCAGGACGCGATCGCGCTTGCGCTGGAAAACAATATCGATCTCGAAGTCTCCCGCTACGGACCCATCACCGCGGGCTGGCGTCTCACTCGCTCAGAAGCAGGTGGAGCCCTTCCCGGTGTTCCCAACGCCGCGTCCCAAACAGGTGCCGTCGCCGCAGGCCAGGGCGTACAGGGTAGCCAGGCAGCAGCCGGTGTCAGCGTTCCCGGCGGTGGCGGGAATACCAACAACACGGCCAACGCGACAATCTCGCAAATCGGCCCGGTCACCCAGAACCTCGATCCGATTATTCAGGAATCCAGCACCTTCAGCCACACCAGTAACCCTCAGCCAAACGCAGTGCAGAGCGTCACCAATAACCTCGTCTCCAATACCCGCGCGCACAACGGAGTTCTCCAGCAGGGATTGCTTTCCGGCGGTCTCGTCAGCATCCGCTATACCCAGAACTGGCTGGAAGAGAACTCGCCTACCAACATTCTCAATCCCTCTACCGCGAGCAATCTGTCCATCAATGCCCAGCACAATCTGCTCCGGGGTTTCGGCTTCGCAGTCAATGCCCGGAACATCACGATCGCGAAGCGCAATATTGGGATCTCCGATCTCAACTTTCGCGGACAGGTAATCGCAACCGTCACGCAAGTTCTAAATGCTTACAACGGCCTTGCCGCTTCTTACGAAGACGCGCGTTCCCGCCGCAACGCAGCCGATGTCGCCCAGCAATTTCTCAAGAACGTTCGCTTTCAGGTAGAAGCCGGATCCGTCGCACCTCCTGAAGCAATCAACGCTGAAGCTCTTTCCGTTACCAGCAATCAGCAGCTGGTCGATGCGGAAGCGACTTTTCAGCAGCGGGAAACGCAGCTGAAAAACCTCATCAGCCGGACCGGTACCGCCGACCCACTTCTTGTCAGCACGCGCATCGTGCCAATCGACCGCATTGCCATCCCGGACCGCGACGATCTGCCGCCGGTGGAAGAACTTGTCAAGCTCGCCATCGCCAACCGGACAGACCTTCTCAATCAGCTTTGAGTTCGAACCCGAAGTGCAAAGCGCCGGTATTGGAGACAGAATGGGTTCCCAGATCGCGCTGTTACATAAGATCAGCAACATTGTCAGCTCCGACTTGAGCCTCGAACGGAT
>JACMLA010000078.1 GCA_014379815.1 Bryobacteraceae bacterium
AGGCAATCTGATTCGATTTGACCAGCGGGTAAGGAGACCGCTCGTTAAAACGGTTGAGGCAATCTGATTCGATTTGACCAGCGGGTAAGGAGACCGCTCGTCGATGAGCCGCAAGAAGCCGAAGCAGAGCCCCAAACGGGTCCTCAGACTGCCGGATCTGGATTTCGCCAGGAGTGCCGTCCTGAACGCACTTCGGTCGCCGGAGTCCAGGCGATCCTATCGATTCGCAATCGACGATTTCGTCGCGTGGTACTGCTCCGAGCCGCGGATAGCGTTCAACAAGACAGTGGTACTTCGGTATCGGCTTGAGTTGGAGTCTCGTCGACTCTCCTCTTCGACAATCAACCTCCGGCTTGCGGCAGTGCGGCGGCTCGCATACGAGGCGGCTGACACCGGCTTGCTCAGCCCCGAGTTGGCGGCGGGCATTGGCAGGGTCAAGGACGCAAAGAGGGTCGGCGTTCGCCTCGGGAGCTGGCTGAGCGCCGATGAGGTCAAACAGCTTCTGCGATCGCCTGATCTGGGCGTCCTGAAGGGCAAGAGGGACCCGCGCCATTGTCGCTGTGCTTGCCGGATTCGGTCTTCGCAGGTCCGAGGGTGCGCAACTGTCTGTATCCGATACCCAGAAGCGCGATGAGCGCTGGGTGATTGTGGATCTGTACGGCAAGGGTGGCCATATTCGTACGGTGCCGGTACCAGAGTGGGTGAAAACTGCGGTCGACTACTGACGGCGGCGGCACAAGTGAAGGACGGTCGGGTCTTCCGGTGCGTAAACAAGACAGGTGCAATCTGGGGCGAAGGTATTCTCCGAAAAGGTGATCTGGTGCGTTGTCAGGGAGTTTGGCTAAAAAGCTCAGCTGAGCAACCTTACTCCTCACGATCTCGGCGCACATGCGCGCGTCTGTGCCATGTTGCGGGAGGCGAACTGGAGCAGATCCAATTCCTTCCCGGACACGTCAGCGTGCAGACGACCGAAAAGTACCTTGGGTGCAAACAGAAATTGCGCGTCGCGGTTAACGACCACATCGGCATTGAACCGGAGGACTGACGAACAGGCCGGGTCCGGCCGTCTGAGGCGGATTCACATTCCGATAACCGGACTTCCGAGGGACTTACCCGAACAGTGACGTTCAGTGATATCCATTACCGTGGTAATGTAAGACATGGCCATTGGACAGTCAAAGGTGACCTCACAAGGGCAGATTTCTGTTCCGGCGGAGGTTCGAAAGCGCCTGGGCATCGGTCCCGGATCCACTCTGGTATGGGACGAAGACGGCGATCGGATTGTCGTTCGCCGTTCCGGGTTGGTGAGTTCCGAGGATATTCATCGGGCCTTGTTTGCAGAACGTCAGCCTAAACCGAAGAGCCTTCAGCAACTGAAGGAAGGGCTGCGCGACCACACCCGGAAGCGTCATGCGCGCGGTTGACACCAATGTTCTGGTGCGCCTGATCACGAGAGATGATCGGGATCAGACCACTTCAGCCGAGAGTTTTGTTTCAAAGGGCGCCTGGGTCTCCACGATCGTACTGACAGAGGCGATTTGGGTGCTGGCCAGTGTTTATGATGTCGGCTCGGCAGGTCAGGCCACCGCTGTCGAGATGCTGCTGAATCACAGGGAGCTGACGATTCATGATCGGGAGATTGTTGCGGCTGCGCTCGCGCTGTTTCGCACCAGACCAACTCTCGGATTCTCAGATTGCCTGATCCTCGAGATGGCGAGGAAAGCCGGACACCTGCCTTTGGGTAGCTTCGATCGCAACCTGGGCAGAGTTGCTGGTGCTCAACGGCTCTGAGGCGTGACCGAACGTACCCGCCTGAAGGTCTGGTCTTCGGAGCGTCAGGAACGAAGAACGGGCGTTCAATCCAACTGAGCTCGTTGGGGCCTGCGGATGCAGGTTGTGGACGGTAACGGGACTCTTCGGGCCCTAGACTAGGCCGAGGGCTCAGCTTCGGAGTGGTGCTCGGGGGAATCTACGAAGTGGGCTGTCCTTCAGTGATGTCGAGGTAGTCGCCTCCCCCTTGCACGTGGCGCAGGCGTCTACTTCAGCCCAGCAATCCTCTCGACCTCAAGAAGGAGCCGATCCAGATCCCAGGACAGAGCTGGATTCGCCAACCGACCTTCTGCATTCACAAGCCATTGTCGCGACGCAATTGGAATCGAATGGCCTGTTGCTGTCGGAACGCCCGCGCTGCAACCCCAACGACAGTCGTCTTTCGGAAAGAACTTAGCCGGCAGAGTCCAATCGGCGATCACAGGGAACGTGAAATTGTTTTTGGCCATGAACTCTTTCGCGTGTGTGTAATCGTAATCGGTACAGAATGCCAGAACCTGAACTGAGTTTGTGTCTTTGACCTTCTCGTAGAATCGCTGCAGTTGCGGCAGATCCCGGCTGACTGGGCCAGGAACACCAAACTGAAACGTATGCCAGAGGTAAAGAACGGTGATCTTGCCGCGCAAGCTCTCGTTCGTCCAGGTCCGCCCCCCGACATCCTTCGCCTCAAACTCAGGCAACACGGGTCCAAACTCAAGCTTCTGGTCGGCCGGTGGCCTGGGTACTGCGATGAACGGCGAAATACTGCTCGCGGGTCTTGGTGATTGTTGCTGCACTGGTGAGACTGATGAGGTTTGAGCTGTCGCGTAACCGCCGGATGCCACTGCGACTAGTACAGCTTTCGGTGAGAAGCGGATATGCATAGGACCCTCCTCTGTCGGGGTCTTGGTGCTAGAACGATGTTGACACAAGACAATCTGAGCATCGACCCTGAGATACGGCGTTCTCGGAATCTTGCCGAAGCGGATCAGAAATTAGACGGGTTATGCTAAGTTTCTGGTAATGCGACTTCACGAGCGGCGATGGGTATGCTACGCGCCGTTTTCGGCGACTTTAGTGGTTCGGACGTTCCTTGCGGGCGATCAGGCGGAAGATCTCTGTTTCGCGCCGGTCGGAGAAATCAGAAACGCCACGACTAACTTCGTAACGTTCAATCACCAACTCGTCGAAAAGGCGCAGCATACCGTTACGGCCCGTGAAGCCAGGACCAAACTCCATGACTACAATGCCGCCTGGCTTAAGCGCGTCGATGACTTTGCGAACATCGACGAGTGGCATCGACCAACTGAACAGGATCAAATCGAAGCGATCCTTCCCGAAGTTGTAATTGGCATCGGAGGAAGTTACGGCGTTGATCTTTAGGGCCAGCCGGGAAGCGTGCTTTCTCGCCGCATTGACGCCGACTTCCGAGATGTCGAAGCCATTAACTGTCCAGCCCAGTTTCGCAAGGTAAAGTGAGTTGCGACCATCGCCCATGGCGTAGTCGAGCGCCACGCCTGGCTTCATCCCACGAACCACCTGGGTGAGAAAGGCATTCGGTTCTCGTTTGTACTGACTCCCTGAATCGCCGTAGAAGCGGTCCCAGCGATCCGCCTCAAGCTCGGTTCGATGGTTGCGAAGGAGGTCGAGCCTTCGGGCAATCTCCTTCTCGGGCATCCCTGCCTTACGGAGTTCCTCAGCATACGCTTCCGGCCTTTTGTCCCGTCCCTCACGATAGAAGTCGTACTCAGGCCTCTGAGCTTGTAGGCTCAGGGCTGTGAGAAGAAAAAGACAGATTCGCACTTCAGATATTGACGTAACGCTGGCCTCTCGCGTTCCGGTGCTGAGTAAACCGGCCAGCGTTAACCGAGGATTCCGCCCCTCGGAAACGGCGTTACCAGAATGTGTGTGCGTTAGGCTTTCTGCCGTGGGCGCCTCGACTCAGAAGGTGAGTTGGAGTAGCCACTTGGCCGTATCACACCCGGGCCGCTAAACTGACCGCA
>JACMLA010000626.1 GCA_014379815.1 Bryobacteraceae bacterium
GTGTTGACGTTGAAGCGCACCGGTCCGTTAGGTGAAGCTCCGGTGTTCGGCAGGAACGCGTATCCACCCTTGATGGCAACGTTGTTCAACTGGTTAGGATAAGCGCCAGTGGTGAACGTGAAGTTGTTCGGGTCCGCTGGATCCTTGGGAGCGATTCGCGCAAGTGCGTCTCCAGTGGCTTTGAAACCTGTGTCCGCAAGAGGATTCACTTTGATCGCAGAACCCACCACAGTGTCGTTCAGGCTCTCAATCGTGTAGACAATCCCTTCTTTGCTGTCGTCCGCGCCGTCGAGTTTCCCCGCGACCGGGAGAGACAGGAAGTTGGTAACGTACAGTGTCTCGTCCGTATCGTCTTCGTCGTCATCGTTGGTGATGGCCAAACCGCGCGGCTCGAGGCCGACACCGGTAATTACTTTCGAAACCGTATTGGTCGAAGTATTGATCACGCTGATACTGTTCGAGCGCGTGTTGGCAACGTAAAGCTTAGTGCCGTTTGGCGACATCACCAGCGAGTAAGGTTCGGTCCCTGCTCCGATCTGAATGGCATTGCGTGAGATGGCACCGTTAGCCAGGTTGATGTTCAGAACGCTTACAGTGCCGCTGATGGTGTTGGCAACATAAGCCCTTCGTCCATCGGCAGAGAACGCTACGCCATTCGGCTCGTCGCCAACCGGCACTTCCGCGATTTTGCGATTGCGGTCATTGCGGAGGTCGAAGAACGTGACAGTATCGTTATCCGGATTGGCGCTGATCAGGAACTGGTTATCGCTGGTCAATGCCAGAGGCTGAGACGACAGCGGTCCGACGAATCGGTTGGCTGGATTTTGAGCAGACATCGGTGTTTGCCGTGTCAGCAGCAGGGCCGCGACGAACGCTGCCGAGAGTGAGATCTGAGCAATGCGATGGGTTTTCATGAACGCACTTCCTTCTTCTTCCGGCGTGAGCCGGCAAATGTCAACGCGGCCATTCCAGCCGCAATCAGGCCTACCGAAGCAGGCTCAGGAACGTTAGATACCTGCAGGAAACCAACGCCTAGTTCTCCCTGTGTGGGCACGATTGTTATCGAGTAAGAACCGGGAGTGAGGGTCAGCTTTGCGCTGCTGATTCCGGGTGTGGTTGCGCAAACCTGGGGGTCATCCAGGCAATCGACGCCGGGGGTAAAGGCAGATGTCAGGCCGAGGGAGACACCGTTGTTGAAAATCTCAAACCGGGAGTCGGCAAGGAATGCGTCAGTTACGGTGAAAAATGCTCCGCGGGCGCCAACCGAAAACGTCCACGGTGGTGCGTCCAGGAACTCGCTTGGAGTGCCAAAAGAAGGGCCGCAGAAGCTGCCGTTAGGATCGTTAGGCTGGCAACCAGTTGCAGGAACGCCGGGTAGTTCGTAAGAAAATTCATACCAGGTGCCGAGAGAAATCGGACCCGCCGATAATTGGGAAACAAGCAATACTGCGCCGGCTAGTGCCAGTTGCAGACTGCGGGGAATGCGTGCCAGGAACATGCTGAAGTCTCCGCAAAACTTTGTTTGTCTTATGTTTCGGCGGTAGTGAGCCGCCAATGAGTGAAGTATGCGGCGAAGACCCCTTTGAAGTCGTTAGGGCCATCTGAGACTTTTCTGAATGGGATTTTTACAGCGCCTTCACCTTTCTTTGAGAAATCGCTATAATCTGTTCAATCCTCGGAGGCCCTCATGAGCAGTGTTCAGGCATGGGCTTTCGGTCCGTTCGTCCTTGACGTGGCGGGCCGTCGACTGTTGCGGGATGGTAGTGAGATCCCGTTAACACCTAAGATGTTCGAGACCCTGTGTTTGCTGATTCACAATCAGGGCAGGGTTCTGTCGCGCCAGCAAATTCTTGACGCCGTCTGGCCTGACAGCATCGTCGAGGAGAACAATCTTTCGCAGAATATCTCCCAGCTTCGCAAGGCGTTGAGCTGCGAGAACTACATTGTTACTGTTCCGAAATACGGCTATCGCTTTAGCGCCAACGTAATACCTGCTCCGGTTTCGCTGGTGCCTGAAAAGACGAACGTGCCGGAAACGAAATACACCCGCAGCGGCGACATTAACATTGCGTGGCAGACCCTGGGGGAAGGCCCTATCGACATCGTGTTCGTTATGGGGTGGATCTCCCATGTCGAGTACTTCTGGAAGGAACCTTCCTTTGCCGCCTTCCTGCGCAGACTGGCTTCTTTTTCCCGGCTGATCCTTTTTGACAAGCGCGGCACTGGTCTTTCAGACCGTGTACCCGCGGCGCACATGCCGACGCTCGAGCAGCGCATGGAAGACGTGCGCATGGTGCTCCGGGCAGCAGGTTCCACTCGTGCTGTGATCGTTGGCGTCTCGGAAGGCGGTCCGATGTCGGCGCTGTTCGCAGCAACCTACCCGGAGGTGGCACGGGGGCTGGTGATGATCGGCAGTTACGCGCGAAGGCTGCGAGCTCCTGATTATCCCTGGGGCGTGAGCGAAGAGGAGCGGGAAGAATTTCTTACCGAGATCGAGACAGACTGGGGAGGTCCGGTAGGTCTGGAAGAACGGGCTCCCAGTAAAATCAATGACCCGCAATTCCGCGAGTGGTGGGCTACCTATCTCCGCATGTCGGCCAGTCCGGGTGCCGCATTGTCGATGACGCGAATGAACGCTCAGATCGATGTGCGCCACATCCTGCCAACCATCCGGGTACCGACTCTGGTGATTCATCGCACCAGCGATCCCTGTTTGCGGGTTGAAGAAGGCCGGTATCTGGCCTCACGTATACCCGGCGCAAAATTCGTCGAGTTGCCCGGCGTCGACCACCTGCCTTTCGTGGGAGATCAGACGGCAATCCTGGACGAAATCCAGGCGTTTGTTTCCGGCCTCGGCAACGACACAGAATTCCAGCGCGTGCTCGCTACCGTCCTTTACATTCGCAATCACAGGCTCACCAGAGACTGGGTGGATGCGGAGCAGGAGATTCGCTCCGACATTGACTGGTACGGCGGCCATAGTGTTCTTGTCGATCCTCGTGGCGCTGCGGCTGCCTTTGATGGGCCAGCAAGGGCCATTCGGTGTGCGGCTGCTCTGCTGCACAAGGCCTCGCAACGGCGGCTTCGGATCAGCATCGGCATTCACACCGGCGAATGCGAGAAGCTGCGATCGGGGCAGGTCTCCGGCGTGGCTGTCGACATCACCGCGCGACTGGCTCATCTCGCTCCGGAAGGGGAGTCCCTGGTTTCCAGCACGGTGCGGGATTTGCTTGCTGGTTCGAGTTTTAACTTTGAAGCTCGGGGGCAGTTTACGTTCCGACAAGAACTTGGAGAATGGCGACTCTTTCAAGTGGGGCCTGAGCAGGCTCTTGCTGCTCCGAACTATTAGGATTACTGGAATTCCAGTGCGGTGACTACGCCGGTCGTGCCGTAGGTCTCGCTTGGGTCTCTTTCAAAATCGGCTTTTACCTTCCGCGGTTGGTTCAGCTCTCCACAGGCGAACTCTGTCCATGGGCCCCGCGCGTTGCGAAGCAATACGTTGTTCGGGTCGCGCACCAGCAGGAAGATATGTCCTTTATCGAACGAAATTCGCAGCCTCGCTCTGTCTCCCAGGCAGTCCACCTGCGTAAGCAAGCCTGAGACCTGCTGCTTGTTGACATCGGTTTTTGGCAACGCTTTTGGTGTTCTCACGATGACTTCCTCTTTCGTGAGAATCTGGTCGAGCAAATAGCGTGCTTCCGTTTTAGTGGGGCTTAGTGAGACAGCCTCGCGGAGCAGCGCAATCACACGATCGACGGGTCCGCGCGCCTCCCGAACTAGCAGGGCAAGGTGATAAGAGACACGCCAGTCGCGGCTTCCCAGCGACATGGCCCTCTCATAATGTTGCTGCGCCAGTTGATCCTGCTTCCGTTGCAGAGCGACATCGCCTAACGCTGCTTCGATCGTTGGGTTCTGCGGATCACCAATGGTCTGAAGCAGAGCCTCGGCGGGATCGGGCCGGTGCAGCGCCAGCAATAAGTCCACCTGGGCGAGACAGGTATCCATACTGGACAGGCGTTCCGCGACAGTTGTAAGCGGGAGCAAGACCGGGTCGGATGAAAGTCGTGCGGTGGAGTACTGTCTCCGGTCGATGTAGCTGACGAGGGCCGCCTGGAGGGAGGAGACTGGGTAACGCAGAACTTGCTGCAACAGCTGTGCAGCATTGCCTGTACGGTAGCGTGGGTCGAAGTGCATCATGTGTATCAAGGCCCAGCTTTGGGCATAGAACAGACCCGACTTATCGCGCTCGTTGTACCAGGGAGAATTCTGTTCCACAGCGAACAGAGTCTCCAGATCGAGAAGCTTTTCTGCTCCAAGTGTCGTCAGGTGAACAGGTATGTCGGCACCTACCCGGAGTTGTCCTTTACGAATGTCCATGGTCGAGTAGAACTCGGCAAGACCTTCGCTGAACCAGACAGGAAGCTCCGCTCCGGTGTGGTGTAGAAGAAGGTGGACGTACTCATGGAAAATGATTCGCGTCCACTCCGGACCGGCTATCTGCATCACGATGTAGTCGCGATCGGGTCCGGACTGATAGTACCCCGCTGCATTGTCTTTAGCTCGAAATAGCCGGTACGCCTCGACTGAGGAGAAAGCAAAGACGCGGACGGGAAGTGGCTGCAGGCTTTCTCGTCCGGTGCCTTTGACAAACACACGGCGGAACTGTTCAAGCTGGCGCAGGATCGCAGCGCCTCGCTTTTCTCCGGCATCTGTCAGCAATTCAAAATGAGAGGACTGCAGACGATGCCAGGAAGGAGCTGCGAAACATGGAGTCAGGCACAGGAGTAGAATGATGGTCATCCAAAAATTCGATTGGATTCTGTTTGAACAACCCCTGTAGTGTTGGTTATGGCGACGTTGGCAATTATGGAGCCTCAGGTAACTCTTCTCCACCGCATAAGCAATATAGTGAGTTCCGAGCGCTCGCTGGACGAAATGCTCGGCGAGATTATTGGTTTGACGGTTCAGGTCACCGATTGTGATGCCTGTCTTGTCTACCTCATCGAAAAGGAAACCGGAGACATTGTTCTCCGGGCTTCGCAGGTTCCTCA
>JACMLA010000627.1 GCA_014379815.1 Bryobacteraceae bacterium
ACGACGTAGACTCCGCCGCGAACGAACATGCTGGAGCTCTCGAGGTACACCGCGCGTACCGCAAAGCTGAAAAACATCACGCCAAGGATGAACCAGGGAGCACTGCGGCCGATTGCCTGCTCCGCGATGCCGCCGGCGTAGAACGCCGAAGACGCCAGGTCCGATAGGACAATAGCGGCAGCTCTCCAGAACGAAATGAAGGAGAGCATGACAGTGCTCGCGACGACGACCGTAGCCGCGCCTGAGCGAGACTGTGGATTCAATCCAGATGTCCTTTCACCACCCGGACTATGGGCGGTTCAACTGAATTCATAATAGTTCGTGAGTTTCCTGTCCGGCAAGATACCTCGATCGACCACTTTACCCTTCGTCTGCGCGGTGGCTGCAGGGTCGCTTTGGGGCCAGCCTCCCGCTACTGATTCGTTCCGAAGTCCTGAGGTTCTGGCTACTGTTCGCATTGCGGGGCTTACCGAAAGCAGCGGAATTGTCGCATCCCGTCAGCATGCCGGAGTGCTGTGGACACACAACGATTCCGGAGGCGGGCCTTACCTGTTTGCGATGAACCGGAGTGGGGAACTGCTGGGACGCTGGCGTGTGAAGTCAGCAAAGTCCAGCGATTGGGAAGACATTTCGATTGGCCCAGGCGCGCGCAGCGGGTGGAATCTCTACGTCGGCGATATTGGCGATAACCGCAGGAGGAGGCCATTCGTCACGGTCTATCGTGTCCCGGAGCCGCAGCCAGAGGCAAGCGCGAATCGTCAGACTGCATCCGCACAGGCTCTCCGCTTTACCTACCCGGATGGCGCTCACGATGCCGAATGTCTGATGGTGCACCCGGTATCGGGCGATTTGTACATCGTCACGAAGGCGCAATTGGGTGATAGTGAGACACGAGTGTATCGCGCCTCTCCACCACGCAAGCCCGGTACGCGCCCAGTCAAGCTCCAGCTGGTGGCAAAGTTGACTCTACCCGAGCGGGGCTTCTTCGCAAGGCTCTTTGGCATAACGGGCGGCGACATTTCTCCAGACGGTAGCCGTGTCGTGCTGTGCGACTACTTTGGTGCCGTCGAAGCTCCGTTCGATCCGAATTGGAAGATGGAGTGGTCCGTAGTGGATCTTGGTCCCCGGGAGCAGGGCGAAGCGATCTGCTACCGCGAGGATGGGAAGGCGCTCCTCGCCACGACGGAAGGCAAGGAGTTTCCGCTTATTGAAGTCCGTCGGCGCGACTAGAGCCCGAAAGCTACCCGAAGATTGGCTGCCACGTGCTGCACAGCCCGACGGCCTTCATCCACGACTCGATTCATCCCGAAGAATTCGTGAGACATCGTCTCGTAATTGCGGTAATCGACGACGATACCGAACTGGCGCAACTTGTCTGCGTAGGCAGCACCTTCGCTACGAAGAGGATCGAGTCCCGCTGTGATCACGGTTGCGGGCGGGAGTCCCTGAACACTGCCTAGCAGGGGAGAGGCGTAGGGATTGGTTGTACCCTGTGGAGTCGAAAGATAGTGGCCTCCGAACCAGCGAAGCGCGTCTCTGGTAAGAAAAAGGGCTTTACCGTTTTCTTCGTACGAAGGACTTTCGCTAGCAAGGTTGGTTACAGGGTAGACCAGGGCCTGGTGCACCGGCATCCGGCCCCGGCGATCGCGAGCCATCATGCAGACAACGGTGGCCAGGTTACCTCCTGCGCTCTCTCCGGCGACTGCAACGCGGTCGGGTTGACCGCCAATCGCAGCAGTATTTGCGAAGGCCCACTGAACCGCCGCGTAGGCATCCTCGGTAGCGGCGGGAAACGGGTTCTCAGGAGCCTTGCGATACTCCACACTGACTACCACCGCTGCTGCTTCGTTTGCGAGGGCCCTGGCAGAAGCGTCGTAAGTGTCCCGAGTGGCAATCACGAAACCTCCACCGTGAAAGTAGACTATGACCGGGAATGGACCTGTTCCCTGAGGCGTATAGATCCTTGCCGGGATCATGACTCCATCGCCGCCGGGAATCATCCGCTCTTCGACACCTCCGATAGCTTCCGGATCTCCCGTGCCACCCTGGCGCCGCTGCAATGCGCGTACCGCGTCTGCGAAAGTGGGCTGAGTCCGCGCCTCCTGCGGTGTCAAAGCCTCTACAGGCTTGGGTCTCAATGCCTGATACTCGGCGAAGACGGCCTGCACCTGGCGGTCGTTGCCACCTGCCACCCGGCCCGTGATCAGCGTCCCAGCGCTCGAAGATGCGCCGCCTGTCTGGATAGATACTGGAATCGTTCCCGTCTGGGTCGAAGGTATGCGAACCGCGATCTGGTAAAGTCCCGCAAAGCCGGGAGCTGCAACGGAGTGAAGCGGCTCAGCCGAGACGTCGCCGAATTGCACCGTGACCCTGGAGGCGTTGAATGCTGCGTTTCCCAGGGCCGACGAGGGGACCGGAACACCCGTCTGCATTAGGGGTGTGGTCTGGCCGAGTCCTGTCGCGTAGAGTAAAACAAGTTCGCCCGGAGCCGCTGGATTAACAGCGCCCACAATGGAGTAATTCGGGAACTTTAAAGCTAGCAGCCCGGTTCCGTCGAAAAACAGAGCCGGCGCAGTTGTGGCCACTGTCACAGTTGCGGTCGCGACTGCAGTTCCATCGCGGACAACCTGCAATTGCTGAGAACCTGGCTGTACTTCGAACGGTACCTGGGCTGAGATCGCTGCTGGCGAGACCGAAAACAGGGCCGCCAGTGTACCCGAAATCGTCACCTGGACACCGGCCAGAGTGGTCGGCAGCATCGATCCCATCACGCTGCCGTTGGTGGTTGTCGATGTAGCGAGATTTGTTCCCGTGATCGTAAATATGCTGCCGGGAGCAATGTTCGATGTCGTCGTGCCAGAACCTGCGGCTACGGCCGCTATTGTCGACGGCGGTGTTGTTTGCTGGGCGTAGGCGCAAGCGAGCATAGAGGACGCAAGCAGCGTCCTTGAATACAACCCGGATCGGTGCATTAGGTATCTTTCTCTCTCCGGAGACGAAGTGAGGTTCGACTGTTACCAGCCCACACGTTCGATGACTCAAAAAGAGTAGTGTTTCAAGCTTCCGGTGTCGGCGAAGATGGCAGTTCGAGCAGCCAGGTAGTAATCCGGTCCAGCTCGCGCGAGCTGAACTTATAGGCCGGCATGGTGGTGCCTGGAGAAAGCTTCTGAGGATTTAGAAAGTGCTCCTGCACCCAGTCGCGGTTACGGCGTTCCGCAAGCCCGTTTAAGACTGGCCCCAGCTTCTGCCCAACGCCGTTCACCTGATGGCAAGCACCGCACTGCTGCTTCTGGTAGAGCAGCGCAGCTTCGGACGCATGGACAGGAATCGTCGGCACGAGAGACAGCTTTTCAATGGGGAACTTCAGCGAGAAGTTGGCAAGTGCGCTCAGTTCCGGCCCGCTAAACGAGGCAGTTGAGACAGAGTTCCCGGGGTTGCGGAAGTGCTGAATCAGCTCGGCGCTGGTCTTCGTCCGCGCTTTGGCGAGCAACGCGGGACTTAGCTGGTTGGGACCAGTGGCATGGCAACCCGTGCAAGCCTCGCGACGTACCAGCCCGGCTCCGGCGATTTCGACAGGGCTCAGGAACTGCCATGGTTCCGGTCCCTTGATGCTGGTGACGTCAATGGCGGTGGTGGGTGGTGTAGAACGGACTGCGGCCAGAGTCAGCCCACCCCAGGTAAGAGCTGCTACAGCAACTACTGCGATGGCACCGGTTCGCTGCCGGACGAGTTTCACAGCGCTCCGGTCGATCCACGGAGCAAGAATCAGCGCAGCTATCGCCAGGTTTGGGAGGATGACACTGCCCACGATTTCCGCGGGTCCGTGGAAGAATTTCAGCGTCTCGAAGAGAAACAGAAAATACCAGTCCGGTCGCGGGAGATAGGTCGTATCGGTAGGGTCCGCCAGCCGTTCCAGAGGCACCCGCAGGGTAATCGCGAGGGCGAACAGAATCAAAAACGTAACGAAGATCGCGACTGTGTCTTTGAAGACCTGATCCGGGTAAAACTTCTTGCTGGGGCCGCGATCGTTGGCCGATGGTGCGACACCATGCTTCCGTACCAGAAAGACGTGAAAAGCGACAAGCAGGAGAGTCGCCGGTGGCAGCACAAGGACGTGGATCGCATAGAAGCGAGCGAAGGTTGCTACGCCGATGCCATTCTCCGCCGCAAGCAGACGCGTGATCCAGGGTCCCGCTCCGGGTATCGAAGCTCCGATCTGGGTGGCAACGATGGTTCCCCAATAGGCCCGGTTGTCCCATGGAAGCAGGTATCCGGTAAGACCGTACGCCAGCGTCAGCAGGAGCAGAAAGACACCGACAATCCACGTGCCTTCCCTTGGCTTTTTGTAAGCACCCCAAAGGAAAACCTGGACCATGTGGAGCACTACGACGATGATCATGATGCTGGCACCCCAGTGGTGCAGACCCCGCATCATCGCCCCACCTGTCAGCTCGGTCATGATGTACCGGACACTGTTCCACGCTTCTCCAGGCGTCGGAGCATAGTTAAAGGACAGCAAAATCCCGGTAACCAGCTGAATGAGAAAGCTGAACAGCGCCACGCTTCCGAAAACCTGGTGCCAGCCTGAGGAAGCCGGAATGTCTTCGTTGAAGAAGCCTTTCACCATGCCGGGCAGGCCGGTGCGTTCTTCCAGCCAGCCGATTACCGGGTGGTCGGTTTGCGGACTCGGGCTATGACCGGCGACGCTCATGCGTTTCTCTCGACTTCGCCAAGAAGAACTCGCGAGTTTTCGACTTTCACTTGGTATCGGTCGAGAGCACGGGGCGCAGGACCGCTAAGGACCTTACCGTCCATGCTGAAGGCAGAGGTGTGACAGGGACAGTGGAATTCCTTCTGCTCGGCAGCCCAGTGATAGGCGCACCCCAGGTGAGTGCACTGCGGCGCTAGCGCGATTACTTCCGATGCTCCGGTACGAACCACCCACGCGGTTGTCCGCTCATTCGCCATCTTCCAGCCGTCCATCCGAACTCTTCGAAACACGACTTCCTCGGGTGAGTTCATCGGTAGCTGAGACACGTCTGCCGCGTCAATCCAACCTTGTTTTTTACGGGAACGGGGCGTAGCAAAAAGGTAGGCTACAGCGGGTATCGTGAGCGCGGCGGTCATTACGGCTCCGAGAACTGCAATGATGCCCTGCTGAAACTGACGGCGATCTAGGCTCATCTAGAAACAGTATAAAAGGCGAAGGTCGTTTCAACTGTAAAAGGAGTGTGAAAGGCCGTGCCAGAAGCGACTACGGCCCTTGAAGAGAGGGTGTGAGGAGG
>JACMLA010000005.1 GCA_014379815.1 Bryobacteraceae bacterium
TCGCCTTCGGTATGGGGGTGGACAAGTCGGACGTGCGAACGGTGATCCACACGGCACTGCCCGGAAGCATGGAAGGTTACTACCAGGAGATCGGTCGTGCCGGCCGCGATGGTAAACCATCACGAGCCATACTGATGCACGCATGGGCAGACCGCCACACGCACGATTTCTTCTTTGAGCGGGACTATCCGGAACCAGCAGTCCTGGAATTGATCCATCGCGCACTGACAACCGATGCGCAGCCCAAAGACGTTGTCCGGGTGCGGACCAGGCTTACCGAAGATGCATTCGGCACCGCTCTGGAGAAACTCTGGATCCACGGTGGCGCGATCGTCGACTATGCGGAGAACATTACGCAGGGTCATAACGACTGGAAAGATTCTTACCTTGAGCAGCGCAGCCACAGGACCCAGCAGTTCGACAAGGTGCTCGCCTGGTGTGAAAGTTCCGCCTGCCGGATGCTGTCTCTGGTTCGTTATTTTGGCGATGCCAGCGACTCGACCCGACGTTGCGGTGTCTGTGATTTCTGCAATCCGAATGCCGCTATTGCGCAAAGCACCCGGCCTTTGACTGATGCCGAAGCCGCCCAAGCGGAAGAGATCCTCGCCGCACTAAAAAATGGAAATGCAACGGCAACCGGCCGCCTGCACACCGAGCTGTTTGGAGACAGCGCGCTGTTGCGCAATTCTTTTGAAGAACTCCTCCGCGCGATGGCCCGTGCCGGTCTGGTCGCCATTGAAGACGCTTCGTGGGAAAAGGACGGCAAGACGATCGAATTCCGCAAAGTCCGCCTCACGCCCGCCGGCCGCGAAGACAGTGTCGTGCGCGAGATCCGGATGCCGGATCAATCCGGAGACGGCGTCCAGAAGCCCCGTGTACGGAAAGCCAAAACGGCAGCGAAAACGAAAGCCACAAGAGCAACCCGAACCGCTACACCGTCCCTTGCGAAGGCAGCCAACGCGGAGCCTGTTAACGCGGAACCTGTGATGGACGATGCGGTGAAAACCGCGCTGCGAGCCTGGCGCTTGCAGGAAGCAAAGAAACAGTCCATTCCGGCATTTCGCATCCTTACCGATCGCGTTCTGTTCGCGGTCGCCGAGAAGCGGCCCCGTAATCTCCACGAATTACTGCAGGTTCCCGGCATGGGCCCAAAAATGGTGGAAAAGTACGGCGCACAGATTTTTCGTGTGCTCAGCAGTTTCTAATCTAATGGATAGCGGAGAGTCGCCTTCCCGAAACTACCCTCGCACTGTGAGCATCCCATCCGACATGGAACAACTGAATACCGGCTTAACCCCTGAAGCACTCAAGGGTATCGTTGACACTCTGAATAAGCTGCTGGCCGACGAACAGGTCCTGTATAACAAGACCCGAAACTACCACTGGAATGTCGTCGGACCCCGATTTCATCAGCTTCATGAATTCTTCGAAGAGCAGTACGACGAGTTGGCTGAGATTGTCGATGAAGTGGCGGAGAACGTCCGGCAATTCGGCGGATTTGCCGCAGGCACCATGACGGAGTTCCTCCAGCTGGCACGCTTGAAAGAACATCCCGGTAACCTGCCGGACGAAGATGGCATGATTGGGGATCTGGTCGCCGATCACGACACGATCATTCGGCAGCTCCGCGAAGACATCGAGCAGTCAGGCGATGAGTACGAAGCTGACGATGCCGCTGATTTTCTTACCGCGATCCTCGAGACACACAACAAGATGGCCTGGATGTTGCGCTCATTCCTTACCCGGCATTCTGGGAATGGAAAGACGGAACGCGTCGCGACGGCAGAGCTGGTCGGAGACGGCCGCAAGTAGTTCTTCGACACTTTTCCCGGATACGGGATGCCGCAGGCCGGGAGCAATCTCGGCCAGTGGCTGAAGCACGAAACGTCTCTCGTTCATCCGGGGATGCGGCACTGTCAATCGCGGTGTCGCGATCACTTCGTCGCCATACAACACGACGTCGATATCGATAACACGGGGGCCGTTCCGAATGACCCGAACCCGCCCCGTCCCGACCTCTATCTCAGCTGCTCTCTCTAGTACAGCCAGGGCCGGCAGGCTGGTCTCTGCTTCTACCGCGATGTTGAAGAACGAAGGCTGATCCTCCACATACATTGGCGGATTCTCATACACTCCCGATACCTTAGTGACCTGAAAGTTCTCCCCGTGCAATTGCTGAACAGCTTCCTGCAAGTGCGCGCCTCGATCGCCGAGA
>JACMLA010000628.1 GCA_014379815.1 Bryobacteraceae bacterium
GCAGGCTACAACCACCGTCTGTACGCGATGACCACCAGGGACTGGAAGACCTTTTCGGAACCGAAGTTATGGTTCGACCCGGGGTTCAACGCCATTGACGGTACGCTCGCTTACGATGGCAAACGCTACTTCCTGATTTTCAAGGACGAGCGCAAAACGCCGCTGATGAAACGGCTTCGTCTTGCCTCCAGCGAGTCACCCACGGGACCGTTTCGAGAGATTCCTGCCGACTTTCCCGGCAACCAGGTAGAAGGACCGTCCGCCATCCGTATCGGTGCAGAGTGGTGGATCTACTTCGACCATTACACCCTGCCAAGATACTACGGAGCAGTGCGCACGAAAGACTGGAAAACGTTCGAGGATGTCACCGCAAAGGTCAGCTTTCCGCCGGATCACAGGCACGGCACTGTAGTAAAAATCACCAGCGAAGAAGCTCGCATACTCACCTCACATGCGAAGGCGTCGGGCCCGTCTTCGGCAAAGGTGTGGCCCGCAGAAACTCGTTGACTTCCTCCAGCGAACCAAAGAAGCCGGCGAAAGACTTCCGCAGGACAACAGGACATCGCCGTCTTCCACTAAAGTCTCTTGCCCGAAATTGATCGGTGACGGCCACGACCGCTGCACCCAAAGGCCGGTACTCGTGTGTGCCCTGCGCCCACGCCAGCCTGTTCTCCTTGTCAATCCACAATGCGAAGGCCATCCTAATGCCACGGTACAGCAGCGATATGCTTTGAACGACAATGCTGTTTCGCTTTGCCTTCCTTCTCAGCACTCTTTTAGGCTCATTTCCATGCGTGGCACAACGCCAGTTTGGTGAAATCCAGGTCCATGTGGTCGACAGCGCAGGCCAGCCACTGGAAGCCGTGTTGTCCCTCTCCAGCCTTGGCAACAGCTTCAGCAAAACGTTCCTCGGCAGCGACTGGACCTTAACCGCCGTGCCTCTTGGGATCTACCAGCTCCAGGTACAGCGCACCGGATTTCAGGTCGATACAAAACTGGTCGAGATCAAAGGAGAAGTTCCCTTAAGCCTGACAATTGCTCTGGGGATCGCGCCTCTCGAAACTACGGTACAGATATCCCTCGCAGGAACTTTGCTGAATCCCGACGAAACCGGTGCTGTTCGAAAGTTAGGCGGCGACCAGCTGAAACTGCGCAGGCCATCGGCGCCGGGCAGGGAAATTCTAAGCCTCGTCGACGCGCAGCCTGGTTGGTTACTGGAAGCGAACGGCGTGCTTCACCCCAGAGGGTCCGAGTACGGCGTCCAGTATGTCATCGACGGTATGCCATTACTCGACAACCGGTCGCCAGTCTACGCACCAATGCTCGACATCGATGACGTGGAAGCAATCACCATTCGCACTGGAGGGTTCCCTGCTGAGTACGGCCATCAGCTTGGAGGCGTCGTAGAGGTGACTACAGCTCAGGACCGTCGCCCCGGTCTGCATGGACGAATTGCTGCCGAGGGGGGCAGCTTCGAAACCGCACGATCCGCGTTCGGCCTGCAGTATGGATTCCCCTCCCGCGACACAATTCGCCTAACAGGAACTGGCGCGCGTACCGAACGCTACCTCGATCCGACGGTGGAACAAAACTTCAGCAATCGCGGCACTGTATCCGCGTTCGGCGGAGCATGGGACAGGGACTGGAATACCAGTAATCGGACCAGATTCCAGGTCCGTCACAATGAAGCCAGATTTCAGGTTCCTAACGAGCAGTTGCAGCAATCCGCCGGCCAGCGACAGGATCGAGATGCCAGCGAGACGGCAGGGCAAATTGCCTACACCAGGATCCTCTCTCCGCGATGGCTGCTGGATCTGCGCGCCAGTGCCCGCGACGTTTCCGCCGGACTGTGGTCCAACAGCCTCTCCACTCCAATCGCGGCGTTCCAAAATCGCGGTTTCCGCGAAGCTTATCTGACCGCGAACGTTTCCGCTGTGCAAGGAATTCACAACTGGAAGTTCGGAGGCGAAGCCATCTTCCGCAGTTTGTCCGAAGAGTTCGAATACAACATCACGGCATACAGCCTCAACGGAGTTCCCGTCTTCGATGACGATCTCCCTTCCCGATTCCGCTTTTCAGAACGCCGTCAGAATCGCGAATCCGCATTGTGGATTCAAGACCACATCAGGGTGGGCAATCTCACAATCGATGCCGGCCTGCGCTGGGATCAGTACCGCCTGGTAGCGTCGGAGCAGGCGTTTAGTCCCCGCTTCGGAGTCGCCTGGCAGGTGCCCCGTGCCGGTCTTGTTTTCCGCGCCTCTTACGATCGCGTCTTCCAGACCCCGGCCATCGAGAATCTGCTTCTTGCCAGCGTCGGCGCACCCGGCCCCGAGCTCCTGCGCTTGCCGGTACAGCCCTCCAGAGGCAACTTCTTCGAAGCAGGTTTCTCTAAGGCCCTGCTCGGACGCGTGCGGCTGGACGGCTCCTGGTTCCGTCGGGAACTCCGCGACTTCGCCGACGACGGGCTGCTTCTCAACACCGGCGTTAGCTTTCCGATCTCTTTCGCGCAAGCTTCCATACAAGGGTTCGAGGCCAAGCTGGAGTTCTCACGCTTTGGTCCTGTTTCCGGATTTGTCGGCTACACCAACATGATTGGTCGCGGACGTCGGCCAGTCTCGGGTGGATTATTCCTGGGGGACGAAGCAGAAGAAGCTCTCGAAGGGAACGATTGGTTTGCTATCACACAAGATCAGCGGAACACCGCTCGCGCCCAGGTGCGATGGCAGCTGACTTCGCGCATCTTTGTGTCTGCGGCAACACAATACGGCAGCGGACTTCCCGTGGAACTCGATGAAGGCATCAGCCTCGGTCCTTTGGAAACGCAGTATGGGCCAGAAGTCCTGCAGCGAATCAACCTGAGTCGCGGCCGGGTCCGCCCGAATGCAGCGACGGATCTTTCGGCTGGATGGGACGTACTGCGTCGTGAAAATCGTATCGTGCGTCTACAGGGATCGGTCATGAATATTGCAGACCGTCTGAATGTCGTCAACTTCTCAGGGCTTTTTTCCGGCACAGCGATCGCGCCTGGCAGGTGGGCGTCGGCCCGTCTCAGCTTCGAATTCTGAGCTTTAAGGACCCTTCCCCGTTTCGGTCCCATTTGTGTCTATACTGTTTCTGCAAGCCCGTGACGGCTTGTTAGAGCAGGCCGCTTAGGAGGCGACCGATTATGGCTACTGTCGTTGTGCCACGCAGCGCAACAGGCGCAGATGTCCCAGTGGACAGATTGCTGGCCTTAGCAGGACTTGCTTTTCTGATCGCCATTTCCGTTTTCGGGATGTTACCGCTGATCGCTGCGGCATCGCTCGTCTTGAGATTTATAGGGTCGTCTCTTACGGGATCAGCGTAGGCAAACTAACATGCTAGCGGGCAGCTAATTCAGCGATCTCTTCCAGGGAATGCTGTATCGCCTCGACGCAGAGTTGATTCGCCTCGTCTGTGCCGACAGAGATCCGTACACATGTCGGCAACCCGAACGCAGCCAGAGGTCGGACGATAATGCCGCGACGCAGCAGCAATTCGACCATAGCAGATGCCTTCCTGGCATCGTCCAGCACGATCATCACAAAGTTAGCCCACGAATCGACAACCTCCAGCCCTTCCTGACGCAGGCTCTCCGTTAGAAAACGTAGACCCCGCGCATTCAGTTCCAGCGACCGGTGCAAAAACTCCGTATCTTTCAAGGCACCAATCGCGGCAGCCGCCGACAATGTACCCGGCTCGAACGGCAGCTTTACCTTCATCAGATTCCGGATCAGTTCGTCATGCGCGAACCCGTAACCGATTCGTAAGCCGGCAAGTCCGTACGCCTTGGAGAAGGTTCGAAGTGTGATGACATTGTCATACCGGTAATGCATCGAATCCGGATAGCGGGGATTATCGCGGGCGTACTCAAAATATGCTTCATCAAGAATGATCAGGACGCGTTCTGGAACATGTTTGTAAAACGCATCGAACTCCTGTCTTGAAAAGATCGTGCCCGTTGGATTATTCGGATTTGCGAGATAAATGATCTTGGTATTGTCCGTAATTGCCGCAGCCAGACTCTGCAGATCGTAGCGCCAGTCTTTGTAAGGAACCGCTCTGTAAGCCACACCACGCGAGCGGGCCAGCAATTGAAATCCAATAAAGGCGGCTTCGGTAGTAAGCACTTCGTCTTCATCGCACAAAAACGTACGCATGATGTTGGCCATGATTGCGTCCGACCCGCTTCCAACCACAACGTTCTCCGGCCGCAATTCGTAAGTTTCTGCCAGAACGATCCTTAAATCCTCACCGCCTGCTGGATACATGTGCAGGTTGTCCATGTGGGCACGCACCTGCTGCAGGGCCAGCGGAGACGCGCCCAGAGGATTCTCATTGGAAGCCAGCTTAAATACCCGCGAGAGGCCGTACTCCCGGGCAATCTCCGCGGGATTTCGCCCGGCGACATAAGGGCGCAACGCATCGATGTAGGGAGGTACAAGCGGCATACTGGACGGTTTGTTAGATGCTTAACGCGAGGGATTCAGTTCCATCATCAGAACATCGCTACCGCTCTGGTCGATTTGCGCGTAGAGCAGGGTCCGGCCGTCTGGCGAGCTGCTGAACCCCTGATCCGCAAGCACAAGTGGACGATCGAAAACAGCGATTCGCTGCGGCTCTTTTCGAGTCTCCGATGGTCCTGGCTCAGGTAAAAGGTATAGCGAGTATGTGCCTTTTTCAGAGTCCCGGTCGGCGAAGTAGATTCCCCGGCGGGTCATCGCCCAATAAGCCCAGAAACCAGGTTTCAAACGGTCGGAGACTTGTTCCTCTCCTGAGCCGTCTGAGCGCACTCGCCAGAGTCCCGAAACGCTTCGGCCTCGCGCGTAGTAAATCCATTTCCCATCGAGAGACTGACGAGCCGCGAACCCACCACCCTGGGTGACGCGCTGAGGTGCGCCGCCATCGGCAGGAGCGCGCCATACCTGCCATGTCCCGCTTCGGTTGGACCCAAAGTAGACCCATTTGCCATCGTTCGACCACGCAGGCACCACATCCTCACTCTCTTCGGTAGTAATCCGCGTAAGCCGGTTTCCATCAGAACCAATCACGAAAATGTCAGGTTGACCATCGGGACGCGAATCGAAGGCAATCCATTTTCCGTCGGGTGAAAAGCGTGGGGAACCGCTAAGCATATTGCCCATATGCGTGATCTGCCGCTCTTGGCCGGTGTCCGTCCGTCGGATCCAGACCTCGTTGGTGCCACTCCGCGACGATCGAAATGTCACTGCGCTTCTATCCGGCGAGTGATGCGGGCTGGAATCGTATTGGGTGGAACCGATGAAGCGTTTGCGGCTCATGTTCTGCAGGTCCATCTCCCAGATGTTGGTGTCCTGGTAGAACTGCGAGAAGGCCAGCAAAGATCCATCCAGAGACATGACCGCATCGGAGACGTTGTCACCGGCCATGGGGATTGGCTCCGGTTCTCCGCCGGAAGCGGGAACCCGCCACAAGCTGTGATTACCCGCGCGGTTAGAAGAGAAGATCAGGAATTTGCTATCGGAAGACCACGCCAGGGAGATTATGAAGCGCCGGTCGTTAGTAATGCGTCGAGAGGCACCTCCATTCAAAGGCCTGACAAAAATATCGTCCACGCCGCTGCTGGCGCCCCGGATGAAAGCAATACTCTGCCCGTCCGGGGAGTACACGGGGTTGCTGTCTCCTACTGTCCCCGGAGGCGGCGTCGTCAACTGCGTTTTTTGCCCCGTAGCAAGTTCAATCGTGACAATGCGAAACGGTTCATCAGGCGACAAGCGGTCTGCGGCGGCAAGGTTCGCTCCATCGCGGGACCAGTCCAGATGCCGGCCAACGGCTTCGATCCGGTTTGGATATAACGACGCTACACGCAGATGCCTTTCACCGGGCTGCGCGGTACTCACGAAAACTGCGGTCTCATCTTCCGAGGCACGCAACCAGGCAAGGCGCCGGCCATCCGGGGACCACGTTGGGCTTACATCTTCGGCCTCGTTCGTGGTGATCCGCTCAAGTCCCACTCCCCGGACCGGCTTGATGTAGAGGTCGGAGTTGTCGTTGTTTTCGCCTTCCCACACGAACACCACCCTTTTGCTGTCCGGGGAGAAAGCTGGCTGTGTTTCATCCCCCGGAAAGCTGGTCAGAGGCAATGTTTTCACCACCGGTGCCGGACCTTGAAACGCCTGGCGAATTTTGCCGCTGCTCATCACCAGACCGCTCACAGCTAGGACCACAGCGGCCGCGATACCTCCAGTCACCTTCCTGTGCCGGGTGGCGGTACGCGTGGTCTGATGCCAGACAGAATCGTGACGCGCGCTTACTTCCCTGCCTTCCAGATAACGCTGCAGGTCCATGCCGAATTCGCTCGCCGATGGGTATCGCCGCTCTGGCTCCTTACACATCGCCGTCAGGACTATGCTGTCGAGTTTGCCGGTAAGCGTCCGCTTTAACTCGTTAGGCTGGGTATTCCGGGCATCGCTAACCAGTTCCGGAGTCAGAGTGATGGATTCTTCGCCCTTGGTCACGATCTCGGTCCGCCCCACGATCGTGCTGGGACGTTGCGGAGACTGCTCACAAATGACCTGGGCGATCTCGTGCGGCAGCTTGCTCTTCAGGCGATAGGGACGGTGTCCCGTGAGAAGCTCATACAGCACAACCCCCAGCGAATACACATCACTGGCCGTTGTGATTTCCAGTCCGCGCACCTGCTCCGGGCTGGCATACTCAGGAGTCATCAGCCGCAAAATCGTGGCGGTGGCGTCCATTGTCTGAGACGTAAACTCCGGATCGAGGATCTTGGCAATGCCGAAGTCCAGCAGCTTCAGTTCGCCGTCTTTATCGATCAGAACGTTTCCAGGCTTAATGTCCCGATGAATGATGCGTCTCTCGTGTGCGCATCCAACGGCCGAGCACAGCTTCATAAACAGCTCTAGTCGTTCTCTGGTATTCAGGCGCGCCGCATCGGCATACTCCGCGATGTTCTTGCCGCCTTCCACGTACTCCATCACGAAGTACGGCAGGTCGTCATCGGTGGAACCGGCATCCAGCAGTTGCGCGATATTGGGATGATCCAGAGCCGCCAGAATCGTCCGCTCCGTGCGGAACCTCCGGACTACGAAATCGTGATCGAGACCGCGCCGCACAATCTTCAGGGCTACGATACGGCGCTGCGGATCCACGGCTCGCATGGCCTTGTACACCGTTCCCATGCCGCCTCGCCCGATTTCCTGAAGCACGCGGTAAGGTCCGATCCGCAGTTCCGCAGTCGTGTCGAAATCAGAAGAGTAAGTTGCAGAAAAACTTTCTGATTCAATTTCCATGAAATTCTCAGCTTCGTCGTAAGACTCCAGCAGAGATTCCACTTCCCACAGCAACTCTGGATCACCCGCACAGTGTTCCGCCAGAAAAGCAGCGCGTTGCTGAGGGTTCCGCTCCAGTGCGGCGTTAAGAAGTTCTTTAACGCGTTGCCAGCGCTCAGCCTGCATCTTCCACGGCCGTTGCCGCTGAAGGGCTCGCAGTCGCGCGGCTGATGTCGCGATAAAGCCAGGCTTTCGCGGTAACCCAGTCCCTCTTCACGGTCGCCGGAGAAATACCCAGAACCTCCGCGGTCTCCTCCACAGTCAAGCCTGTGAAGAACCGGAGTTCCACGATACGCGCCTGCTGCGGATCTACTTTGGCCAGGCTGTTCAGGGCATCGTCGAGAGCGACAAGGTCCATGTCTTTCCTGTCGGGTAACGCAATCGCCTCGTCAAGAGACAATCGCGGCGCACCGGATCCGCGTTTGGACGCGTAGCGCGACCTCGCATGGTCCACCAGAATGCGCCGGATCATCTGCGCGGCAACGCCAAAGAAATGCGCCCGGTTCTGCCACCGTACACTGCGCTGATCGACCATCCGGATAAACGCTTCATGGACCAGCGCGGTGCTCTGCAGTGTGTGGTCCGGTCGTTCTTTACGGAGGTAGCGTCCCGCAAGCCTGCGCAGTTCGCCGTAGACGAGAGGGGTCAGCTGCTCCAGCGCGGACTGGTCGCCATTGCTCCAGTCCATTAGCAGTTTGGTCACCTGCTGCGTCGATGTTTCGCTCATATTTGTGCTACCTGGCCAACGGGACTATATCACGGACAACTCAGTCCGGAAACGACGCCCGGGTTAACACTCACCGGGTAGGCGACGGCTGCCGGAACTCATCGAACAACTGAAGATTCCGGTTGCCTGCAGGCACTTCCCTGCCTTCCACAAAGACGTACCGAATCTCGGACCGTATGTCCAGAGGGTCGCCTTTGACAACCAGCAGGTTCGCCAGTTTTCCTGATTCTATAGAACCAACTTTATCAGCGACTCCAAGGATCTGCGCGGGCCACAGCGTCAGGGCCTTCAAGGCATCCTCCCGCTCCAGACCATACGCCGCAGCCATCGCGGCGCGATACGGGAGATTGCGAACATCCGAGGTCGCTCCACTGACAATCGCGAATGGCACGCCCGCCCGACGCAGTGTTTCAGGCGTGGAGAACGTGACGTCATAAGGATCGTCAGCCGAGCGCGGCAGTTCATGTACGGCACTGTACAGAACACCTACTTTATTCTTAACGAGTAAGTCCGTAAGCTTCCAGGCATCGGCTCCACCGGCTATCAGCAGTTTCAAGCCAAACTCACTGGCGAAGTCTACAGCCGCCTTGATGTCTCTGTAGGTGTCTGCGGGAACAATAATTGGCCTCTCACCACGTACCACCGGCAACATCGCTTCCAAAGCACTGTCAATTGCTGAAGCAGGCGTATTCGCCGACCGCGCCCGCATGTCGGAGTATCGCTTCGCTTCCCTCAGATACTGCTTCAGCTTCTCCAGATCTTCTGCCCGACGCCGGGCCGCTTCGTTCTCCGCCGACCCTCCATTGCCCGCAGCCGGAGTATCCCCGCCACCCTCTCCGCGGCGACCGGTTGGTGGCGCTGGCAGATTGACCACCATCCCCGCATTCTTCAGCAGGGCCATCTGATCCGGATACTTTCCAAGCAGGTTTAACGCAGATGCGGTTCCAGAAATGCGTCCACCTGACGGTGCCACCAGAGCGGAAGTAACACCATTGACCCGCGCGGTCTTGATCATCTCGCTGTGAGGATTTACCGCAATCCACGCCTGTGCCGCCGGGTTGAACGGACCCAGTTCCGTTGTGTCTACACTGCCGCTAACACTGGAGATCTCCGCGAGACCCACCCGGGTCCACCCATCGATCCAGCCGGGATACACCGATAGCCCCGTAGCGTCGATTCTGCGTGCGCCTGTCGGAATGGAAACCTTCGATCCGACCGCCGAGATTTTCCCGTCGGTGATGATCACCGTTGCGCGATCCATCGGCGCGCTGCTCACCGACACCACGCGTCCGTTAGTGATCGCAATCACTTCAGCTGCCGAAGCAGCGCCAGCCAAAAACATTACCAGCCCGAAGCGCATTAGTGAAACTCCTCATGATCGTCATGCCCAGCTTCGGAGGTAGGCGCATTTGCATCTCTTTCAAACTCTTCTTTCCAGGGAAGACGAGCCTTCAAGTCACGCTCGCGATCGAAGACAACCTGACCGTCTACCAGCGTCATCTCCACACGTGCGTAGGGACTGAACGGATGAGCGTTGAACACGGCAAGGTCAGCGTCCATTCCCGGCTCGATGGCGCCAACCCGTTTCTCGACACCTAGCATCCATGCGGGTTCTGCGGTGATCATTCGCAGTGCCTCTTCCTCGGTCAACCCGCCGTACTTCATTGCTTTGGCGGCTTCGGAGTACAGGCGGCGCGCGCGCTCATCAGAATCCGAGTTGACCGCCGTCCGGATGCCAGCCTTCACCATCAGGGCAGCGTTGTAGGCCGTCCCATCGAAGGCCTCCATTTTGTATCCCCAGTTGTCAGCAAACGTGGACGCGCCTGCCCCGTGCTTCTTGATCTTCTCGGTAACCTTGTAGCCTTCCAAAACATGCTGCAAAGACCGGATCTTGAAGCCAAATTCATCGGCCAGATCCAGCAACATCGAGATCTCATCCGCACGGTAGCAATGCGCATGGACCAGAATCTTTCCGTCCAGGACATCCCGGATCGCGTCGAGAGTTAAATTGCGTTCCGGCGGCATCGCTTTCTCATTACGGCCGACCTTCGCCTGGTAATCGTCCCACTGCTGCCTGTACTCGCGGCCTGCCTTGAAAGTTTCGCGAATCACGTTCTCCACGCCCATGCGGGTCGCCGGAAAACGCGGAGTTCCGCTGGCGCGGCTGTTGGATCTCTTGGGATTCTCGCCAAGCGCCATCTTGATCCCTCGTGGAGCGCCGGGAAACAACATCTGCTCTACCGGACTTCCCCACTTCAGCTTCACTGTTGCGTTTTGTCCACCGATCGCGTTGGCACTGCCATGAAGGATGTTCAGGGTGGTCACACCGCCCGCGGCCGAGCGGTACAAGTTCACATCATCCGGGTTCAATACATCAGTGATCCGGCATTGGGCCGTGACCGCGGGTCCACTTTCGTTAACACCGCCGGCGGTAGCAGAATGCGAGTGCGAATCGATGATTCCCGGCATGATAAATCGCCCCGTCCCATCGATGACTTTGGCATCGGCAGGCGCTTTTACCGAAGCACCGACTTCCTCGATCTTGCCTTCGTGGAGCCAGATCGTTCCATTCGCGATCGTGCCTTTGGTAACGGTCAGAATCGTTGCGTTGCGGATGACAAGATCGCGAGCCACTGGTTCCGGATTCGGTGGACGGCGATCCGGCAACGGCGAAGCCGTCGTGTTTTCCGGCCTTGCTGCCCGTGGCGTCGCAGGCGAGGGGTCGTCATTTGTAGCGGGCTGAGTCTGACCATCTGTCTGCGCGGGCGGAGCAGTCTGCGCCGGTGAAGACTGATTCCGGGAAATCAAAGCAGAGCCTCGATTGCCGGGAAGTACGGCTGGCGAGAAATACAGCTGGCCATCGATCATCACGGCACGAACGCGAGTCCGTTGTTCAAAGATGTCGCCTTCCGCAAAGGCAAGGTTGGCAATCTTCCCCTTCTCAATCGTGCCGACTTGCGCCGACGCCCCAAGAATGTCGGCTGGTGAAACAGTCAGGGCTTTCAACGCTGCATCGGCGGCTAGTCCGCGCCGGATAGCAGTTCGAACCTTGTCGCGGATCTGGTCTGCACGCTCCCACGTGCCGGTTGCGAAAGCCCAGCGGACTCCCGCAGTCTCGAGCTTGCCAGGATTCTCCTCCGCAGCGATCCGCGCAGGGTTATTGGCGGGGATCTCAGCTTCAGCACCCGGTGCCGCAAATATGCTTCGACCTACTGCGGCAGGCTGCAGAGAAAGGCTCACCAGAACCGGGATATTGCGCGCTTTCAAAAGATCCGACACCCTCCACGCCTCGACACCCCCAAGGATCATGGGCCGGAGGCGGAACTCGTCGGCAAAGCGTATCGCGCGGCGAATCTGTTCCGCGCTATCGGCTGCAAACATCACCGGAATCTTTCCATCCAGTACCGGAAGCAGAGCTTCGCTGACCGGATCGCTCGTGGGCCTCGGCAAACCACTGCGACCACTGGCTTCATACAGCTTTTGCGCCTCCCGATAACCTTGCGCTTTCAGCAGGCTCTGGCGAAGAAC
>JACMLA010000629.1 GCA_014379815.1 Bryobacteraceae bacterium
TTAACCTCGAACGTCCCTGGTTGTCTCCCGGACTTCACGGACACGGCAGCCTCCTCTGGCATTTTGCCTCGAAAGGATATTCTTCGCAAATGTTCAAACCGTAAGCGGATTTGTAATTATAAGTCGGTTTGAGTCACATAGTCATTGCTGCACGTCACTTGGCCGTGGAACACCCATTCGGTCGACCCTGGCTGTTTCGGCTACTCACCCAGCCTAAGACTAGAAGTTTGCGTCAGTATCTTTGGGTAGCCAGATAGTAGTCTAAGTGAACTACTTACCCATAGTTGTTCTGAATCATTGTTAGCACTCACGTGCGCATATAGACTCACTTCACTAACCAGGTGTTCGCCGACGGTTGGCCAGTGGAGGGTCTTATGGTATCGAGAGATTCTGTTTCAGCATTGAGAGCGACTTTGGCAGTTGCTGCGTTTGCGTTGTTAGCGTTTGGGCAGTCCGACCGCGGAACCATCACGGGGACTATCTCGGACCCCGCAGGCGCCGTGGTTTCGGGCGCAGCGGTACATGTCTCGAATACTCTGACTGGGGCCGTGTACGAAACGGTTACCACGGATACGGGCAACTACACGGTCGCCCAATTGCCCGTCGCCCCCTATGAACTGACCGTCACCATCCCCGGATTCACCAAATACATTCAACAAGGCATCCGGGTTCAGGTTGCGCAGATCCTGCGCGTCGATGTGGTGCTGCGTGTCGGCTCGACACAGGAAGCGATCACGGTCACAGCGGATGCGCCCCTGCTCAGAACCGACAGCGCGGACGTGAGCACCAACATCTCGATGGATCGCATCGCTCAGCTTCCTCTCTATGGGGCGCGGGCTGGCGATGCGGGCATACGCAGCCCGTACGCAGCCATTAGACTCGTGCCTGGAGCGACGCTGGAACTCGCCGGCGGCGGGAATAACAATGTGCGCATCAACGGCATGCCGAACAATACCTACCAGGTCAGGATTGAAGGTCAGGAGTCAACGAATGCGTACTCGCCGCAGTATCCCACTGGCACCCAACCGGGTGTAGATGCGCTGGAAGAGGTCTCCTTCCAAACCAGCAACTATGCCGCGGAGTATGGTCAAGTGGGCGGCGGTCTTATCAACTTCACGTCCAAGTCTGGCACTAACAGGCTTCATGGCAATGCCTTCGAGTACTTGACTAATGAGTTTCTGAACGCGGGCAGGCCTTTCACAAATGACGGCCAGGGGCACCTTCTCCGGCCTAAGTCGCGAGGCAATGTTTACGGCGGCAGCGTGGGAGGTCCGGTATACATTCCGCGCGTTTATAACGGCCGCAACAAGACTTTTTTCTTCTTCAACATTGAGCGATCACCCAGCAGTTCTGCCGGCGGCTCAACGTTCAGAACCGTACCCACCAATGCCTTTCGGAACGGTGACTTTAGCTCGATTCTGACCGGAAGGGTATTGGGCACCGACCCGCTGGGGCGGTCGATCCTGGAGAACACAATTTACGATCCGTCAACCCGCCGGCTTGCCCCGAACGGACAGGTAGTCACGGATCCGTTTCCGAACAACATGATCCCGACGAGCCGGTTCGATCCCGTAGCGGCGAAGATCCAGGCGATGATCCCAGCACCTATCAACCCGGGCCTCGTCAACAACTGGGTGCCACAACCGGCGACCAGCAGCATTAATGCTCTAACGACCTTCAAAGCCGATCACAACATCAGCGATAAGGCTAAGATGTCCTTCTACTTGTCATGGCGAACGGCGAGTGGGGGAAGTACCATCCCGGGTTACGGCCAGGATGGCATGCCAATTCCGCTGACGAATTCGCGTAATGGTGCCCTCAACAGCCCCACCATCCGGATCAATTACGACCGTATCTTTACTCCGACTACTCTGCTCCATGTGGGAGTCGGATTCATCCGGCACCTCCAGCCTGACGTGGCACTGGATGAAGTGCTTCAATACGACGCGCCCGGCAAGCTGGGTTTGGTGGGCGGCATAGTGAATGACTTCGCAGGCGGGACCCCGGCTACAGGTTTTCCGCGAATCAACAACATCGGCTCCTCCTTCGGCGGCTACGACAGCAATCTGGGGCCAACCAATGCTAACCACTACTACATGATCAAGCCCACCTGGGTGGTCAGCTTGAGTCACGTGCGCTCCAGCCACTCGTACAAGTTCGGAGCGGAGTGGCGAAAAGAAGCGTTCACCGACCGGAACGTCCGGGGGACGCAGGGCATTTACAATTTCAGTACCGCACAAACCGCCCTTCCTTCGACTGACGGGCAGAACTTGTCCGGCGGCACGACAGGATTTGGGTACGCCAGTTTTCTGCTGGGTGGCGCCGACTCAGCTTCGGTTTCCACGAGGCAGGATCCGCAATTTCGCAAGACTGCGTGGGGAGTCTATGCGCAGGATAGCTGGAAGGCCACGCGCAAAATTACCGTTGATTATGGCCTGCGGTGGGACATCCAAACGGCGCTGACAGAGTTGCATGATCGTATTGCCGCATTTGATCCTAAGGTGGTCAATCCATCGGCTGGCAACCTGCCGGGTGGGTTGGCCTATGCCGGCAAGGGACCGGGACGCATCGGTGGCCAGTTCACGAGGACGTATCCATTTGCTTTCGGACCGCGGCTCGGAGTTGCGTGGCAGATCGCTCCCAAAACAGTATTGCGGGCCGGCGGAGGTGTCACCTACAGCCAGACTGCGGGTTACTCATGGATCAGCAACACTCCGATCGTGGGGGTGGGCTGGAACAATCTCCTCTTCAATTCACAGTCGTACGGCGAGCCTGCTGTTACTCTTCGCAATGGCCTGCAATACGATATAAACCGGTTGAATGCCGTGTCACTCGATCCTGGCATCATACCGACTCCGGGCCAGATTCAGGCTCCTCCGTACTGGCTGGATCCCAATGGCGGTCGTCCGGCGAGAATCGTCCAGTGGAGCGTCGCGTTGCAGCACCAGATTGGCGCTAATCTGGCGGTGGAGGTGGCCTATGTGGGCAACCGCTCCGTCTGGAATCAAGCGGCCAGTCAGATGGACTTGAATGCGCTGACCCCGGAACGGATCAAAGCAGCAGGTCTGGATATCAACAACGCCGCCGACCGAGCGCTGCTTACCTCACGCCTCGACTCATCGCTCGCGATCTCCCGGAGTTTCTCAAACGGTCCTTATGCAAGCTTTCCGCGCAGCACCACCGTGGCTCAATCCCTTCGGCCGTTTCCGCAGTCCCCGAACATTCCCGTCAGATGGTCGCCGTTAGGAAGCTCCTGGTACGATTCGCTGCAGGCAAAGGTCACGAAGCGTTACTCGCATGGCCTCGAACTGACCTCCGCGTTCACCTGGCAGAAAGAGCTGACGCTGGGTGATGCTCCCGTCAATGACGTGTTCAACCGGCAGAATCAGAAGACGATTTCGCCCAGTTCGCTGCCTTTCATTCTTGCGACTGCCGTGAATTACCAGTCGCCGAAAGTCGGGCCGAACCGATGGATGCGGGCGGTAACCGGTGACTGGTCCGTCGGAGTGATCCTGCGATACCAGAGCGGGCTTCCGATTCTGGTTCCCTCTGCGCAGAACGCTCTGAACTCGCTGCTATTCCGTGGCACGTTCGCGAATCGGGTGCCTGGAGAGCCGCTGTTCCTCCAGGACCTCAATTGCCGTTGCTTCGACCCGAATAAGACATTCGTGCTGAATCCAAAAGCGTGGTCCGATCCGGGCCCGGGGCAATGGGGTACCTCCGCGGCTTACTACAATGACTACCGCTACCAACGACGTCCCGATGAGCAGATCAGTCTCGGCAGGGCTTTCCGAATCCGGGAAGGTATGTCATTCACTGTCCGCGCGATGTTCTACAACATGTTCAACCGGACCTACCCGGTCGACCCGGATTCCACAAACGCACGGGCTACTCAGGTTACGAATGCGGGCACCGGCAATGTTGTCTCCGGCTTCGGGCGAATTAACACAGGATCGAGTTATTTTCTCGGCCAGCGCACCGGGCGACTGGAGGCGCGATTCGTCTTTTAGAGGTCGTTATGGCAATAATTTAATTACGGCGGCATTGCGGTCGCCTACGGCGAGATCGAGGTTCAGGCCGTTAAGCCTGACCGTGTTCGATGGTTGCCACAGATCGTTTGCGCGAGAGAATGAGCCAAGTTCGGACTGGAGACGAACAGTTATTTTTTGAGGCGTACGCGAGGGATTCAGGACCCAGAGAAACGTCCCGCCCGCACCCTGATGCAGTCTGGCTTTGACGGCGGGCACGTTCACTGACAGTTTCTGTTGAACGCCTGCCCAGGGGAGTAGTCCCGAGAAGAAGTTTTTTGTCCCGGGTGTGTGATTTCGGAAATAGCCAGCGCCAGGGAAGCTTCCAATTAACAGAACGCGGCCCTTCCCGTAACTATGTTCGATCGCGGCCGGCTTTCCATGGGCGTACCTTCCCACGACCTGGCCACCGACGGCCTCGTATTCCTGTCGGAAATAGCGGCCGGATATTGTGTTGTTGCGGACCTGTAAAGTAAGGTCTTCCAGCAGATCGGGAGTGAATTCGACTTCACTCTCCTTCGCGCCAAAA
>JACMLA010000630.1 GCA_014379815.1 Bryobacteraceae bacterium
CAGGAGAGATGGGGAGTCGGGGCACTCCTGCGATCCGCCTGGCCGAAGCGGAGCAGGCGGCCCGGGTCCTGAAACTCAGTCACAGGTCCAATCTTGGCTTCCCGGATACTCAGTTGGTCAATACTGTTGAGTACCGGAATCGTCTCGCGATGGAGATCCGCCGTCTCAAGCCCCGGACAGTGATCATCCCCTACTGGGAAGCAAGGCACCCGGACCACTTTCACGCAGGGGCGATTGCGTTCGACGCCAGCTTTCTTGCGGGTCTGCGGAAGCTGGATGAAACGGTGCCGCCCCACCGGCCCTACAAAGTAATCTATTCGTCTTTGTACGCGAATGTTACCCCATCGTTTGTGGTAGACATCTCCGCTCAATTCGAACGCCGGATGGAGTCGTTATTTTGCTACCAATCGCAGTACGGGCGCCCCGACGCGGCATCCGGGCTGTTCCCGGAGATGTCTGAAATCCGGGACCGGCTGGCGGCCCTGGCCCGCTTCTATGGCAATCTCATCGGTGCCCGGTTTGGCGAGCCATTTGTCGTCAAAGAAGCAATACGCATCGACGATGTCGTTGCTATGCCCGTCCGTACATTCTAGTTTCCGCGGTTCACGGTAGCCGGCTCCTCCTGGCTACCCGGACCTTCCTCTTCACGGACCTGGAGTGCAGGTGACTTGGACAACGGAGCATATCGTTGTATCAGCTGATCCCAGCCTACATTCAGGGTTCCGCCACTTTCCTCGTGCTGACACTTCCATTCGCGAAGCAGGTCGAGGCATGCGTGATCGATGTAAGCGAGGTTTTCGATCGACAAGACAACGTGGGTCCCTTTAGGAATCTCTTCCAGAACCTTCGCGAGTTTCGGCATGCGGATGAAGGTTGCCGCCCCGGTAAGGCCCACGTAAACCGTGTTAATCTCCTGCACTTTCGTGATCTGGAGGTGGCTCATTTTGTAAACCATTTTCAGAACAGTCAGGGCAATCCCAGTAAGAACGCCAGTCAGGAGGTCCGTAGCGACAATCGTGACAACGGTGATTCCGTAGATCGCTACCGGCATCCAGCCATACGTCTGCAAGCGCTTGATGCTTTTCAAGTCGATCAGCTTGTAGCCGGTATAGACCAAAATCGCGCCGAGACTGGAAGTCGGGATCATGCGCAGAACAAAAGGCAGCAAAGCAACAAAGGCCAGCAACCAGATGCCATGGAGGATAGTGCTAAGCCGCGTCCTTGCGCCCGCCTGGACGTTGGCCGAGCTGCGGACGATAACACACGTCATGGGGAGTGCTCCGACCAGACCGCACAGCATATTGCCAATACCCTGCGCGGAGAGTTCCCGATCATAATCTGTCTTTACCAAATTCTGCATCCGATCCACCGCATTGGCGGACAGCAACGTTTCGGCACTCGCGATGAAGGCGAGGGCCAGTGCAGAAAGCCAGATGGCGCTGTCAGAGAGCAGAGTCAGAGAAGCCGGACCGGGCAGGCGCACCACGTCCAGCAGATTTGCCGGCACATCGACATACTTGCCCGGGAAGCCGAAAATAGCCGCCATTACGGATGCAGCCACGACACCGATCAGCGCACCTGGAATCAGCTTCAGCTTGCCGCGCTTCAGCTTGTCCCACGCAATCAGGATGATGATTGTCAGCAGACCCATCAGTGCGGCAAGTTCGTGACTGCTGCCATCGATAGGAAAGATGCCGCCGAAGATGGCTGCGGGAATGGAGATCAGGTTTGCCAGACCCGACGCTTTCGGCTTGTCGTCCAGCATGACGTGAAACTGACTGACAAAGATCAGAACACCGATTCCTGCCAGCATGCCGAACACGACCGCAGGCGACATTGCCCGAAACCATGCACCTACGTGGATTCTTCCGGCGACCACCTGGATTGCGCCGGCAATTATCAGGATTGGGCCAAGCGATTCGATGCCATGATCACGAACGATCTCGAAGACAAGGACGGTGAGGCCAGCTGCAGGTCCACTGACCTGCAGAGGCGCGCCTGAGAGCACCCCCACGATGATCCCGCCGATAATTCCGGTAATCAGCCCAAGAGCAGGGGGCACACCTGATGCAATGGAAATGCCCATGCACAAGGGGAGCGCGACGAGAAAGACGACGATACTAGCGAGGATGTCGTTTGAGTATTTGTTCATCTGGCCAGCTCCCGCTGCAGGCGCGGTCGTGGCCTGGCACTCGCCAAACTGTACTGTTGGATCGGAACAAATCTGCCGCGCTGCGTATCCCAGGCGTCAATGTCACCCGTCCGGATGTGGTAGTTCCAGCCATGCAGGCTAACATCACCAGTCGCCAGTCGTGAGGCAACCGAGGGGTGAGTCTTGAGGTGTTCCAGCTGGGCAACGATGTTTTCTTCGGTAAGCGCATGTAAAGCAGCTTCTTCGGATAGCTCTGAATAGGCCTCACGGACGATCCGGCGTGCCGTCTCGCCGTGACCAAGCCAGATGCGTACGGTGGACATGTCTTCTGTTTTTTCCGGGTGCTGCAGAGCCTTCATAGCGCCGCAATCTGTGTGACCGCACACGATGATGTGCTGGATGTTGAGAGCAAGGACAGCATACTCGATCGTTGCGGAAACGCCACCCTTCAAGTCCCCATAAGGCGGAATCATGTTCCCTGCATTCCGGCAGA
>JACMLA010000631.1 GCA_014379815.1 Bryobacteraceae bacterium
AAACCTAACAGCGACGGCAGCCAATTTTTCGTCTGCCTTTCCACGCAGGCTTCCCTTGACGGCAAGTTTTCGGCATTTGGGCGGGTGACAGAAGGTATCGAGATCCTCGACAAAATCTCGCAATTGCCAGCCGACTCCAGCCAGATCGCTTTGAAGCCGGTCCGGATCACCAGCATCACAATCGACAAGAAGAAGGTAGAGCCTTTTCTGGAAACGCCAGTGGAAGAGCTTAGTAAGACCGTTACTGTGACCACGACACTGGGCACTCTAAAGCTGAAGATGCGGCCAGATCTCGCGCCGAATCACGTCCGCAACTTCCTGAAGCTGACGCAAACAGGCTGGTACAACGGCACCTCCTTTCATCGTTTGATCAAAGGGTTCGTCGCGCAAGGAGGGATGGCGGCCGAACGCGCTTCGGGCCCCACCCATCCAGCGGACCGTTGGGTCCATCCTGTCAAAGGCGAGTTTCAGAATGAAGTGAAGCATGCACGAGGACTTATGTCGATGGCACGGACCAGCGATCCGGATTCCGCGATGACTTCCTTCTTTCTCTGCCTGGGACCAGCGCCTCACCTCGACGGCCAGTACAGCATTTTCGCGGCAGTCATCGAAGGCCAGGAAGTACTGGATGCCCTGGAGAAGGAAGAAGTGCAAGGCGAGACACCGAGTCGCCGGATCGAGCTAACGACCGCCGTGATCGACTAAGAAGACTGAGACATTTCGGCTGCCAGTTGCAGGACGGTTTGAAACGTGTCACTGTCTGCGGCCGAGCGGTCTGGCCGATATCGCTTGACCCGGGCAAATCGCAATGCCAGACCACTCACATAGGTTGAACTTACCTGAATCTCATTAAATGCAATCTCTACTACCAGGGAAGGTTCAACGTAAACCGTGTAGCTGTCGCGGCTGATCTCGCGCTTCTGCAGTTCCTGAGTCTGCCAGGCCAGCATTTCATCGGTCAGACCTTTGAAAGTTTTGCCTAGCATCGCGAACCCACCTCGTTCGACGTCGCGCGCACCCAGATGCAGATTACTCAGGAAACCTACACGGCGTCCATTGCCCCATTCCGCAGCGAGAATTACCAGATCCAGTGTTCGCGCTCGTTTTACCTTTAGCCAGCTTTTACCTCGCGCACCGGCGGCATAAGTGCCATCAAGTGCCTTGGCCATGATGCCTTCATGACCTTTTGCGAGCGCCCCCTCAAAAAACCGTGAGGCTTCTGCCGGGTCGGCAGTGATCAGGGAAGGCACCAGTTCGGTGGCCGCGACAACAGCTTGCAGCGCTTCAAACCGCGTGGCTTGTGGTTCATCGATCACGTCGGTTGAACCGATGCGCAATACGTCAAACCATACCGGAGTCAGCGGCAACTGGGTGCGCAGGGCAGCAACGTCGAGACGACGTCCAAACCGCCGCATCGTGATCTGAAACGGATGAGGCCGGCCTCCAGGATCCAGCGCGATTACCTCGCCGTCGAGAATCAAATCGTGTTCGGGCATCCCTAGCACGGACTCGACGACTTCCGGCACAGCTAGCGTGACTTCATTCAGCCGCCGCGAAAACACACGTACCTCGTCGCCGGACTTGTGGACCTGAATACGAGCGCCGTCGAACTTATACTCCAGTGCGGCTTGCCCGAGCAAACCTACAGCATCGGAAGCATCTTCTGCTGTCTCGGCGAGCATTGGCTGCACCGGCCGAAACATCTGAATCCCATGGGAATCGAGACCCGCCGGGCCAAGCTCCTGCAGGGACCTTGCTACGGCAACCAGATTCCCAGTCAGCATCGCCGCACGGCGGACGCGACTTGCATCCACCGCAAACGCACAGGCAAGACCTTCCAGCATGATGCCTTCCAGCGCACCTTGCCTCAGTTCCCCTGAGAGCAGACCCATCAGGAAAGTCTGCTCGCTCCCGGTAGCCTTGCTGAACAGCCACCCAAGTAGTTCCCGCTTGCGTTTGTCCGAACCGGCACCTTGCAACTCAGTAACCTGGTCAAGTGTTTTTTCGACATCGCTAATCGTGAGCGAAGCCTCGACCGCAGCCTCTGCCCGGCTGGCTCGCAAGGTGGCATAGCCAATTCCAATACGTCCATGCCGCGTAGAGCCAGAGAGAAACGCCACGACTGGCTCAAGCTCTCCCGGTCCCGCTAGTCGCAGCAGTGCCGAGAGCATCTCGACTTTCTGTTTGCGCTTTGTCGTTTCCCCAATCTGTTGTGACACTGCGACAACATCGGCCAGCAGCATCGGGCTATTTGTCTCCCCGCAGGTCATAGCACAGTAGCCGTGGCGGCATGCGGTTCAAAATGTCCCGCGAGTGCTGGCTGATGTATAACAGACCCCGGCTAAGAACGGGAGCGGACCACGTTTCCCGCGCGGCGAACAGCCACGTCCGCTTCAGTTCCTTGTAGCCCTGCGGAGTCAGGTCCATCCAGAGTAAGTGACCCAGTTCTCCTAATGCCAGAAACTTGCCATCCACTGACAGCAGAGTCCCCCGATAGGTGCTCAGGGTCTGCTTGAGTGCCGGCTCTTCCCACTCCGGGGTTGCGCGCCACATCAGCTTGCCGGTCTTGAGCTCCACACAAACCAGCGAAGCATCCGGTTCATTCCGTCCATCGAAGCCGTACAAATAACCGTCCTTGTAGACGGCGGTGTTGAAGTGTGTCCCGATGTCGTTTGAGGTCCACGCTACCTTGTATTTTCCGTCCGGCAAAAGATCGAGCAGCGCACCGCCTGTTCGGTAAGTAGTCGAGATGAAGACCTGGTTTCCGATCACTACGGGCGAAGATGCGTTTACGGATTCATAGTTGCGGCTCCGCCACGGAAAGCTGAAATCCACCGCACCGTTTGCCGGATTGATCACCATCAGACCACCAGTCGGCGGCTTGCTTTCGCCTCCGGCAAACACGAAGACCCGGCGTTTGCCATGAACAGTCGCTGCAACAGGGGAAGCGTAGCTGGGACCCCATTCGGTTCCCGCACCCCACACAGTCTTGCCAGTAATTTTATGCAAACCAAGTACGCTGGGGCCTCCGGGAGCACCGGGGTTCAAGATTACGAGGTCCCCTTCAATCAGAGGACTGCTGGCTGTACCGAAGAAGTCCTGCGGCACCTTGAGCTCGGAGCGCACGTCGCGCTTCCAAAGCACCTTGCCAGTACGCAACTCGAGGCAATGCAATTTACCCTCAGCGCCGTAGGTGTATACCCGGTCGCCATCGATGACAGGGCTCGCGCGAGGTCCATTGTTATACCCGTAACGATCTTCAAAAGCCGTTGGGTAAGTGAACTCCCAATAGCGTTCGCCGGTTTCCGGATGCAGAGCTTCTACTCGCTCGAGGTTTCCTACGCGATGCAGATAGACGAGATAGGCTCCCGCAATTGCGGGCGAGCTGTACCCTGTTCCTTTGCGCAATTCCCAAACCAGTTTAGGACCGGTTGCGGGCCAATCGCGAAGGAGCTTTGTTTCCGTGGACGTCCCATTGAAAGCGGGTCCCAGAAACGAGCGCCAGTCGCTGGTCACAGCATTGGAGGCGAGTGGTTTCGGCTTTGCCACGAAGCGAACGTCCGGATGCTGCGACAGTCCAGCCGCGGCCAGCAGCACTAATCCCGGAAGTCTCGTCATGGCACTTAGCGTAGCGTGTCACGCAGCAGCAGTGGCTCGGCTTTCTGCCAGTACCGGGAGAAGCGCTTCAGATCCACTCTGCCTGAGAGCTCCACGAATGCCGGAGGTTCCAGGACGATTAATTGAAGTCGCTGCCGCAGTTCCGCGATCTGGCCAAGCGTACGTGGATCGGGCGTTGCCGCCGTCACTACTTCCCCGGCATCGAGTTCTCTGGTGGCAGCAATCACTTCCTCCACCACATTGCCGCGACGGATCTGTACATCCGGAATCTCCAGCAAGCACTCGTAGATGAATCCGATACGCTTCAAGCTCCACTGTGCGGAGCGAAGCTTCTCCTCATCGAACACATACACAAAGCTACCTGCCGGCAATCCGGAGGCAGCTGGCCACAGACAATCATCATGCAACCAGACAACTCTACCTGGCATCGGCATCCCTTGGGAACAGTCGCTCTGCCAGAACTTCATACGGTGCATCGAAGGGGCAGCAATCGCGTGAAGGGCATCGGGAACAGTAGACTCCGTTGGTGTAGTTCTCGAGATTCTCGCGATTGAAGAAATAGGGCTTGCTGCTAAACGTGGAAGCTACCCACTGCCAGGACAAGTTATTCGAAGCCGGATCTCCATCCAGAAGGTGAGACAGGAAGAGACGGGCACCCGCCTGCCATCGCACGCGAAGCCAGTGCACCACGTACGCGGCAAACCACATACGTGCATGGTTGTGCATGTAGCCTGTCTCTTGCAAATCTCTGACAAACGAGTCCATGCACTGCAAGTCCGTGCGGGCGGTGAGCAGAGTTTGCGGAAGCTCCTCAGCATATTGCGATGCGAGCACGCCGGTTTTGTACTCTTCCTGGTCCTGCCAGACCGCTTCTCGAAGCTGTTTGTAGAGACGCTGCCAGTAGTCGCGCCAGGCTAACTCCTGGATGAACTTACCCAGTCGTTGGCTGCCTCCGCTCCGCTGGATCACGGCCTCCCGAACTTCCGTTAGTGACAGAACGCCGTGTCGTATCCACGGACTTAAGCCGGAAACGGATCCGCCCACGAAATTGCGGGTCGCTGCGTACTTGCCGGCTGGAAAGGCTTCGAGACGAGCCATCGCGGCTTTCCTTCCTCCGGGAGTCGGACTGAGCGCGCCACCTTCGGCTGCTGAATCCGGGAACTCTTCCTGAAGGTATCGCTGCAGTTCTTCCCGGTCCCTGAAGTCTGTCCGCATTACTGCCATCTGAATAGACCAGATGATTCCCCAGCAATTTGGGCAGATTACTTCGCAAAGTCTACGGTCGCGGAACTCGAATCCTGGCAGGCTGCTGAAAGTGCCTCCATTGACCCACTCCCTCACGGTCGGGGCTCGGTAAGTTTACAGCTAGTCCCTCACGGTCGGGGGCTCGGTAAGCTTGCAGCTGGTCCCTCACGGTCGGGGTAAGCTTGCAGCTAGTTACACCTGCGGCTGCTGTAGGGCGAACGATCTTACAGGTCGCTTCTTATGTGATTAGGCGGCGTGGTCGAATTGGTTTTTCGAAGTGCCTGGTTGGGATTGCGAAACAAAGCCAATTCCTGTTGTCTTGCGGCCGGCTCGTCTTTCGGCCTTGCGTTCGGCTCGCTCGTTGGCTCGGCGCTGGGTGCGGCTAAGGTACGAGGTCTGTACCGCATTTGTTTCGCATTCCGATTCGTCTATGTACACGGGCGGAGTTGCTCCGCTGCTCTGTCGTTGCTTCTGGACCTTCCTCAGTTCTGCGAGGGCGTATCGCCATTCCCTGCTGGCGTTGGCTACATAGCGGAGGACGAGACCTAGTCGCTTTTGACCTACAGGGTCGAGGAACAGATCGAAGACGATTTGCTCTGGTCCCGCTAGGTGTTCTGTGCCGGCGGGCGCGACCGATGCCATGAAGGCGGCTTCGATTCCCAGCAGACGCTGATAGCGCCAGCTTGTAACAGCCACTAAGTGAGTTAGAACGAGTTCCTGCTCGCCCTGTGGGTTGTATCCTTCGACCAGCGAATCGTGCAGAGCTTCGAAAGCTTCTTTGCTTTCCCACGGCAGGACGGTCTGTTTACCTTCTTCGGTAATCTGTTCGGGTGATGCCATGATGTCGTCCTTGAGGCGCGTGTTCCGGGTTCTCCGGCGCGCGACGTGATTGTCCCAGAGGGTTGTATGGATTGGGACGCCGGTTCGTGGCTTGGTGTTGGTAAGTTGTTGAACCGGCACACATGGAAATATTTTCAGGAAAGGGCAACGCGCTGCAAATTGGCCGCGGATGAACGAAGATGAACGGCGATGGAAACTATGACGCCTTAATCTCAGTCCACAGGCGGTCCCGCAGTCGCTGAATTTCCGGGGTACTTGCGGCGGCCCACTCACCCCTCGCCATTATGGAATCTGGCGGATATAGCGTCTGTTTCGTTAGCAAATCTGGTGGCAGAATCGCACGGGCGGCTGCGTTGGCTGTGGCTGTACGCGCACCCTTTACGACTCCGGCTGCTACCTCTGGCCGCAACAGGTAGGTCAGAAAGAGATGCGCAAGCTCGTGACGCCTGGATTCCCTCAGGATTACGGCGACATCCGGATACAGAGCAAAGCCTTCCTCCGGATAGCAGAACAAGAGCTTGTCGGACTCATCGATAGCCTGCTGCGCTGTGGTGGACCACATTTGCGCCGCGAGTACGTCACCGGCGATTAGTTGGTCCCGCACCTCGGCATTGATGTACGCGCGGAGCAGGGGCTTTTGCTTTACCGCCTCCTGCGCCGCCGCGCGAAGATCCTCTGCTCGGTACGTGTTAATACTCTTTCCGGTTTTACGCAGGCAGGCTCCAAACACGTCCACAGGGTCGTCCAGCATGGTGATTTTCCCGCGCAGCTCCGGTTTCCAGAGATCCGCCCATGAGGCGATCTGCAGGCTCTTTGTGTAACAGATGCCTGTGCCATTCCACATATACGGAATGCCCCAACGCAGCTCGGGATCCCACTCCGGCTTGCGAAAACGTGCATCCAGATTTTCCAGCCCGCGTACTCTTGCGTGTTCGATTGGCGCGAGTAAATTCATCGTGCGCATTGGCTCGATCAGGTAGCTGGTTGGGAACACCACATCCCAGCCGGAGTTCCCGCCCATTACGCGAGCGAGCATTTCCTCATTGCTTTCGTAAACGGCGTACCGGACGCGGACTCCAAACTCGCGCTCGAAGTTTGGTATTGTTTCTGGCCCGACGTAACTGGACCAGTTCCAGACGTTCAGGCGTGGACGTGTATCCCGCTGACATCCGGCAGCACCGGTAACACCCATCAGAAACAAAGTGCGCCGCGTCATCGGTTCTGCAGGCGTTCTGAGAGAAGGATCAAGACACCCAGTCCAATCACGATCAATGTAGAGATGGCATTCACAACCGGATTCGCACCCCTTCGCGCCAGCGCGTAGATCACCATGGGCAGCGTCTCAGAATCCACCCCTGCGACCATGCTGGTGATTACGTAGTCGTCAAAAGAGATTGTGAATGCGAGCAGAGCCGATGCGGCGATGGCCGGATACAGCTGAGGCAGCGTTACCTGGGTAAACACGTGCCACTCAGTCGCGCCCAGATCCAGCGCGGCCTCTTCCAGCTGCACATCCATTGTCCTGAGCCGGGCAGTCATCACGACCACTACGTACGCAATGCAAAACATTGTATGGGCCAGAATTACGGAAGCCATCCCGGACTGCACACCAACGTACCGGAATAACCACTGAAAGAACGCGAGTAACGCGACACCCATCACGATCTCAGGCGTAACGAGAGACAAGTAAAGCATCCCGGACACTCGTGGCGAGCTCCGCTTCCAAAGTGCGTAGGAGCACAACGTCCCAATCACGGTAGATAAAACAGTAGCTACACCCGCGATCAGCAGGCTGTTCCACGTCGCTTCCGCCAGTTGCCCATCCTGAAACGCTGCAACGAACCAGCGCAGCGAAAGCCCCTGCCACACGGTAAACCGGGACTCATTGAAACTGAAGAATGCGAGCGCCAGCAAAGGCAGGTGCAGGAAGGCGAACGCGAGCAGCGCATAGAGATTTAGCAGGCGTCGCACGGTTTCCTAGAGCGCAGATTCTGCTTGTTCCCTGCGTCGCATCCAAAGAGCGAGCAGTACTATAGAGAGCGCCATCATAACCAGAGCGATGGCCGAGCCGAATGGCCAGTCGCGAGACGTCGTGAACTGATTCTGAATTAAGTTGCCGGCCATCACACTTTTCCCACCGCCCAGAAGATCCGGAGTCAGGTAAGCGCCAAGACAAGGAATGAAGACCAGAATCGCGGCAGCACGAAACCCAGGCGCGCATAACGGCAGGACCACATGACGGAGGGTGTCCCAGGGGTTAGCGCCCAGGTCGGCCGCAGCTTCGATTAGGGAATGATCCAGACGCTCGAGGGTCGCGTAGAGCGGTAGCACGGCGAAGGGAAGATAGCCGTACACGAGGCCGATCAGTACGGCACCATCATTGTTCAAGAGCGGTAGCGGCTCGCCGACCAGCCCAATCCCGACCAATGCTGTATTGATCAGGCCCGTATCGCGCAGCAGAAACATCCACGCGTACGTTCGTACCAGGAAACTGCTCCAGAACGGCAACATCACTAGTTGCAGATAGAGGTTGCGCCGCTTGCCCGATCTCGAGATAAACAGGGCGAGCGGAAATGCAAGCAGTAAGCAACCCAGAGTTGCCACCAGAGAAACCAGGACCGTCCGGAGAAAGATCCACCCGTACAGGGAATCGAAGAGCCGGGCATAGTTGCTCAACGTGAATGGAAGCGAAACACCGCCGTACACACCCCGGCTTTGCAAGCTATACAGAAAGATGATTGCGAGCGGCGCTACGAAAAGAGACAGAAGTACAGCAACGCCGGGCAGGAGAAACATGGTGCGAAGGCGGATCATTTTAGTCAGGTAACCCGTCAAGTTCGTCCTCGACATGCCACCACAAATTGACGTGCTCGCCGGAGTAGAAGTCCGCATCCAGGCGAGGGACTTCCGCGACTACCGTGTCACCCCATGGCAGCCGCGCCGAGACGTGCATACAACTTCCAAAAAATGTGGAGGTCTCGATGACACCCCGGACTGTGTGGGTACCGTTTGCCGGCTCGGCACGCGAGATGCGGGTTGCGTCAGGACGAATACCCACTCCATGGACCCAGTTCACTGCGCCCAGGAAGCCTGCTACAAAACGTGTACGTGGTCTCAGGTAGAGCTCTTCCGGCGTGCCGACTTGCTGCAGCTTCCCGCCTAACATGACAGCTATGCAATCGGACAAAGAGAGTGCTTCTTCCTGGTCATGAGTTACCAGCACGAAGGTAATCCCGACACGTCTCTGCAACGCCTTCAACTCATTTCGTACCTGCTTGCGCAGATTTGGATCGAGCGCTGATAAGGGCTCGTCCAGCAGGAGAACTCTCGGCCTCAGAACCAGCGATCTGGCGAGAGCAACGCGCTGCCTCTCACCGCCGGACAACTGCGATGGCAACCGGTCTTCCTTGCCCGACAGGTGGACCAGCTCGAAAGCCTCCTGCACCAGCCGGTTCCGCGCAGCGGTGGCCGTCCCCTTCTGGCGAAGTCCGAACTCGATATTGCCCCGGGCCGTGAGGTGAGGAAACAAGGCATAGTTTTGGAAAACTGTGCTGACAGGCCGCTGGTAGGGGCGGAGATCATTGATGCGCTCACCGTCAAGAAGAATGTCTCCCGATGTGGCAGTTTCCAATCCCGCGACCAGCCTGAGAGTTGTGGTTTTTCCGCAGCCGGAGGGTCCGAGGAGAGAGTAAAACGACCCAGGAGCGACGGAGAAAGAGACATCCTCGACAGCGTCGTGAACTCCGAACCGCTTCGAGACCCGTCGAAGCTCGAGGTCTGCGGACATTTCTTCTTAATCGGAATGTTAGCGCAGCGATCCGCTAATTGCGATTTACATCAATAAGGCACGCGACGGTGATTTTCCAGCCACGCCGCGAACGGCTCGTTCCCTGCCTCAGAGAGCAAAGGTCTCATGGGAATGGCCCGTTCTTCCGAACGCAGCCGGGTCTGCTGGTAGATGAAGGAATCGTCAAAGCCGGCTTCCGCTGCCTGCGCGTGGGTACCGGCATACCAGATGGCAGCCGGACGGGCCCAATAGATCGCACCAAGGCACATAGGGCAAGGCTCACAGCTGGTATACAACTCGCACTCAGTGAGCTGAAAGTGGCCCAGGTGGGAGCAGGCGCGCCGGATTGCCACGATCTCCGCATGAGCTGTCGGATCGTTGGTGGAGGTTACAAGGTTCACGCCTTCGGCGATGACCTCGCCGTTCCGAACGATCACGGCACCAAACGGACCGCCCGCACCGCCGGCTGCGTTTGCCGAAGCGAGGTCAATTGCTCGCCGCATTAATTGCTGAGGAGTCATCGGCTGAAACTTTAACAGAGAGCAATGGAATCGAACACTATTGAGTGCACGTTAAACTAAGAATTCAGCAGGAGGAAGCTTTATGGCGGCAGCTCCGCGGCGCAGATCAGTCGCGGCACAGGTGGGCGGTGTCACGGTAGGCGGTCCAAGTCCCATCGTCGTGCAGTCGATGACAAACACGGACACTGCGGACGTCACATCCACCGTTAATCAGGTAATGGCCCTCGCACAGGCAGGCTCAGAAATTGTGCGTATCACGGTCAACACCGAAGACGCTGCGCGCGCGGTGCCGAAGATCGCCGAGACACTTTACAAGTTCGGAGTACGCGTTCCTCTGGTGGGCGATTTCCACTACAACGGCCATATTTTGCTGCGCAAGTTTCCAGACTGTGCGCGCGCTCTTGCCAAATTCCGGATCAATCCAGGTAACGTAAACATTGGCCGCAGGACCGACGACAACTTTCGGACGATGATCGAGGCCGCGATCGAATTTGACAGGCCCGTCCGAATAGGCGTGAACTGGGGGTCGCTGGATGGTGTCCTGCTGACCCGTATGATGGACGAAAACAATCTTCTGCCGGAGCCTCTCGACGCTCGTCAGGTGACCATGAACGCCATCGTTGCCAGCGCTATCCTTTCCGCGGAAGCCGCCGAGAGTTATGGCCTTGCTCACGACAGAATTATCATCAGCGCTAAGGTCAGCGGCGTCCAGGATTTGATTACCGTCTACCGCGATCTCGCCCGCCAATGTGACTACCCTCTGCACCTTGGTCTGACCGAAGCTGGCATGGGCTCGAAAGGCGTGGTCTCCACGACTGCCGCGATAGGCATTCTGCTGCAGGAAGGAATTGGCGACACAATCCGAGCCTCGCTGACTCCCCAGCCAAACGGCGACAGAACGGAAGAGGTTTTCGTCTCGCAACAGATCCTCCAGTCGCTGGAGCTTCGCAGCTTTACACCCCAGGTAGCTGCCTGCCCCGGTTGCGGTCGAACTACCAGCACGTTCTTCCAGGAGATGGCGGACCAGATCCAGACCTACCTCCGTAACCAGATGCCGGTCTGGAAGGATCAATACCCGGGTGTCGAAGAATTGAAGGTTGCCGTCATGGGCTGCGTCGTGAATGGGCCGGGTGAATCGAAGCACGCCAACATTGGCATATCCCTCCCGGGTACATTTGAAGAACCGGTAGCGCCTGTCTATGTCGACGGCAAACTTGCGACTACGCTACGGGGAGACAGCATCGTCGCCACGTTTACCGGAATGCTGAACGACTACGTAAGCCATCGCTACGCAGTCGCTCGGCAAGAAGAATTGACCGCCGCGAGATAGACCTTCAA
>JACMLA010000632.1 GCA_014379815.1 Bryobacteraceae bacterium
AGTTAGAGCGTTGTCAGCCTTCGCTAAGAAAAATTTCGCGTACGGAAAGCTGATACTGGCTGCCTGCAAGCTGGAAGTTGATACTTGGCTGCCGTTCGGCGGAATGCTCTGAGGGGGGTGCGTTCTGCCGGTAAACCTCGACAACTTGCTCAATCGGATCGATGACCCAGAACTGCTCCGTGTTGGCACTCAGGCACTTTCTTCGAAGGTGGAGCAGGTCAAGAGCTGTATTCGAGGGGGAGAGCACTTCCACGACAAGCTCGGGGCTACCTGTAAAGGCCGCGGCGCTAATCTGCTGATCCAAGCGATCCCGGCGAACCACAGCAACATCGGCGCGGCGCACTTCAAAAGGCGATAAAACGTACAAAAACTCGTTAAACACCTCAAATCCGTTTCCGGAAAGCAAAGTGTTCAAGAGAGATTGTATTCTCGTCTGAAGCCTCTTGTGGCGCAGATTTGGACCGGGCACTTCTACGACCTCTCCATCATGCAGTTCGAGGTAAAGGTCCGGCCTGTCTGGCAGCTTTAGGAAGTCGTCGATCGAAACTTTAGCGGCTGTCAGCATTGCGGCGCTCGTGATTAGTGTAGCTCCGGTTCAGGTTTCGTTTACGTCCGATTTCCATCCCTGAAACGCCCGGGTAGCCCACGTGGTTTTTTGCTGCCAGCCCAGCTGTGCCCAGAGCCGCACCAGCTGGCTGAAGGTAACGGCAAGCGATTTCACACGGAAGAACTGGCTTCTTCCATGCAGTCTGGGATAGTGATGCACACCGACTTCGACTACCCGCCAAGGGAGCAGTTCGAGTTTGCGAACGAGTTCCACGCAGATGGTTCCGCTGGTCGACGTGAGACAAATCTGATCCAGCAAGGAGCGGCGGATCAGGCGGAAGTCGCAATCGATATCACGGATTTTCACGCGGAATAGGAAGCGCGCGAAAGCGTTGTAGGCGTTTCCCAGCCAGATGCGGTGCTTTGGGTCGTGACGTTCGAGCTTGTACCCATTCACCAGACCTACGTCGGGCGCCATGCATGCCAGCAGGGTTGTCAGCTCCGCAGGATCGTACTGACCGTCCCCGTCAGTATAGAAAACGAGGTCGCGCGAGGCGGCGGCGAATCCGCTTCGCAGAGCGCCTCCATACCCTCGGTTTACCTCATGAGTGACTACCCGGAGATACGGCGTGTACTGGCGCTGCAACTGGGCAAGCACCTCGCCGGTGTTGTCGCTGGAACCGTCGTTAACGACGATAACCTCGTAGTCGTCCACGTTCTCGCGCAATGTCCGAAAAGTCGTGGCAAGCAGTTTTGGCAGTGACGGCGCATCGTTATACGCCGGAAAAAACACAGACAGACTCCCAACAGAGGAAGCCGACATATGAACCCAACCCCCAAACCCCGTGGCCGCTATTCTGTTAAGGAATGAGCGTGCTCACACTCGTCCGTCATGGACAGGCGTCGTATATGGAAGCCGACTACGACAAGCTGTCCGTTTTGGGTGAAGAGCAGGCGCGGAAGCTCGGCCATTACTGGTCCCGCCACCGCATCACCTTCGATCGCGTAATCCACGGACCCGCCAAACGTCACAAGCGGACTATGGAAATTGCTGCCGAAGTCGTTCGTTCCGCCGGACTTCCCTGGCCAGAGGCTGAAGAGGTGCCCGATCTCGACGAATTCGATGCTTTCACAGTAATGAGGATTATGGTACCGCGACTGGTGAAAGAGAATACGGCAATCGCTGAACTCAATCAGAAGTTTGAGGATGCCGGACGGAGTTCCGAAGCAGGCTGGCACCTGCAGAAGCTATTCGAAGGCGTCACCCGGCTCTGGTCGAGCAACGAGTTTGAGACCCCTGAAACGGAGACCTGGGCGCAGTTCCGTCACAGGGTAGGCAGTGCGATCTCGAGGTTACGGGCTACCACGGCGAGGTCTTCCAGGGTCGTGGCTTTCACGTCAGGAGGCCCCATTGCCGCGACTATGGGTTATGCGCTCAATCTGAATCCGGTGCAGACGATTGAGTTTGTCTGGCTTTCGCGCAACGCGTCCTACTCGCAGTTTTTGTTCTCGGGTGAGCGGTTCTCTGTTCACGCCTTCAATGCGATTCCACATCTGGATGATCTGAGCCTCTTTACTTATCGGTGACCTAAGCAACACCTTCACGGCTGCGGCAGTTCACGACGGGTATGAGCAAATTCGATCAGCGTCCTAATCTGGTCAACGGACAGGGAAGGCCAGTCTGCCCGAATATCCTCCATGCTTTCCCCCCGGTCGAAGCTGCGAACGATGGCTTCGGGCATGATGCGGGTTCCTCGCACTATGGGCCGCCCCGATACCTTTCCGGGTACCCGTTCCACTAGTTCACAGCCGGTCCAGTCGATTGCGATGTCAAAGTGCGCCATCGGATTCCCTTTTCCATCCTAACTTCGTCTGCGTTTCGGCACGAGTCGGCGAAGCAAGCTGGCGGCCTTTTCTCGGGCGTGCCGATAAATCAGTAAGCTGGTAGTTGTCCGCGATGCCAAAACCTTTTCTCGCTATCGCCCTGCTTCTCCTGCCGCTTGCCGGTCAGGAGAACCGTCGCCCTCCTCTGGCTGAGCCTGCGATTTCTCCGGATCGTTCCGAGGTTGCTTTTGCTTCCGGTGGAGACCTGTGGACTGTGCCGGCGGGAGGCGGCGTAGCGCGCTTGCTGGTGTCTCACCCGGCCTTTGAGTCTCGCCCGATCTACTCACCGGACGGAAAACAACTCGGGTTCACCTCGACACGCACTGGCAATGGCGACGTGTACACTCTGAATCTCGCGACCGGAGATCTGAAGCGCCTTACTTTTCACGAGTCACCCGAGAGGATGGATGGATGGTCGCCGGACGGCCGCTACGTTTACTTCTCGTCGAACTCCGCTGATATCTCCGGCATGCAGGACGTATTCCGTGTATCGGCTGAGGGTGGAACGCCGATGGTTTACAGCGGAGACCGCTACGCATCCGAGTATTTTGCCGCACCGAGCCCAACCTCGCCCGATGTTGTTGCGATTACCGCAAAGGGCGTAGTTTCGGGCCAGTGGTGGCGCAACGGACATAGTCACATCGATGAATCGGAGATCTGGATTCGGCAGGACGGGGCACCTCCGAAATACATCCGGCTCAGCAGCGGGGGCAGTAAGGACGCATGGCCGATGTGGTCAGCCGACGGCAAGAAGCTGTTCTACATGTCCGATAAAAGCGGTGCCGAAAACATCTGGACGCGTCCTGTGTCCGGCGGCGGCCCGGGGCAGCAGCTGACAAAGTTTTCGGAAGGGCGTGTTCTGTGGCCTTCGATCTCAGGAGACGGAAAACAAATTGTTTTTGAGAGAGCGTTTGCGGTTTGGACTCTCGATCCGGCAACCGGTAAGACTGCGGAAATCCCGATCACACTTCGGGGAGCTCCGGCCGCACCGGGTACGCAGCGGGTCCAGCTTACTTCCGGATTCCGGGACCTTGCCCTGTCGCCCGACGGAAAGAAAGTCGCCTTTACCGCCAGGGGAGATGTTTTCGCGGCGTCCTCGAAGGACGGTGGTACGGCTACACGGCTGACCTCCACTCCAGGGCTGGAAAGCAGCCCCACGTGGGCTCCGGATAACAGAAGAGTGGTCTACACTTCCGACCGCGAAGGCGCGGTCAGGTTGTACTTGTACGACCTTGGCACGAACAAGGAAACGCAGCTCACGAGTGGTTCGGAAACAGATACATCACCGGTCTGGTCCCCGGACGGCAAGTCTCTGGCATTCCTGCGTTCGGCATCGAGGCTGGTGATTCTTGATCTGGCGTCGAAGGCCGAACGGGAAGTCGCAAAGACTTATAACCGGATGCCTCCGCTGGAGCCGGGACGCGCAGCAACGTGGTCCCCGGATGGCCAGTGGCTAGCCTATGGCGATGCGGGTACGCGCTTGTTTCGCAACGTTGCCATTGTTCCGGTTTCCGGTGGCAAGCCGATTACGGCGAGTTTTCTGGCTAATACTTTTGGCGGCTCGATTGCCTGGAGCCCGGACGGCAAGTACATCCTGTTCGACAGCGGGCAGCGTACGGAAAACAGCCGTGTGGCCCGTATCGATTTGATACCCCGCACGCCGCGATTCCGGGAAGATCAGTTTCGCGAACTGTTCAAAGATGAGCCCAACAAAACTCCGACTCCCGCGCAGCCGGCGGCTACGGGGAAAAGCGATCCTGTACCCGAGGCGGCCACAAAGAGGGACGATCCGAAACGAACCACGATCGTTGCTGAAGGAATTCGGAATCGCCTGACGGTCCTCCCGATTGGCGTTGACGCAACTTCTCTGGCAATCAGCCCTGACGGGAAGCTGCTGCTTATGTCGGGTCAGGCGGCGGGCCAGACGAATCTGTGGACCTTCTCGCTGGACGAGCTTTCGAGAGAGCCGGCCGTTGCCCGGCAGCTCACTTCGACGCCTGGGAGGAAAGCCGATTTTGCGTTTACACCGGACAGCAAGGAAGTCTACTTTCTCGAAAACGGCCGCATTCAGTCCATCAACGTCGACAACCGGCAAGCGCGTTCGATCAGCGTAACCGCGGAAACCGATCTGGATTTTGCTACAGACAAACGCGAGGTCTTCTCCCAGGCATGGACGTATCTGAACAGTCACTTCTACGACGAAGCGTTCCATGGCGCGGACTGGAAAGCCATCAGAACGCGACTGGAGCCGTATGTGGGCGGATCGAAGACTCCGGAAGAGTTACGCCGGGTTCTGTCGCTGATGATCGGTGAGCTGAACGCCTCGCATACCGGGATCAGCGGACCTCCGCCGGGACCGCAGGCGACAGGCAATCTCGGTCTTCGTTTCGATCGCGCCGTCTACGAAAGTAGCGGAAAGTTCCGTGTTACTGAAGTGATCCGGTTGTCCCCTGCGGACGTTGGCAACGTGAAGCCGGGCGAGTACGTGGTGGCCGTCGAAGGAATTCCAGTGGGAGCGAGAACCAACCTGACCGAACTTCTCGAATTCAAATCGGGCCGGCGGGTGAACCTTACGATCGCCACTGACGCTGCCGGAGCCAACCCCCGGGAGGTTGCAGTAAGTCCGGTAAGCGGCATTCAGGAGAAAGCTCTGCTTTACCGCCAGTGGGTGGAATCCAGCCGCGAGTACGTGCACAAAGCCAGCAACGGACGCCTTGGCTACGTGCATATGGCGGATATGAGCGCGGGATCGCTGGACCAGTTGTATCTCGATCTGGACACGGAGAACGTTGGCCGTGAGGGAGTCGTTGTGGACGTCCGGAACAACAATGGAGGGTTTGTCAACGCTTACGCACTCGACGTGCTTTCGCGAAGGCCGTTTCTGCAGATGACACCCCGGGGTGCGCCCACGATTCCGGCACGCTCGTTCCTTGGGCAGCGCAGCCTGGAACGACCCACGGTTCTGGTAGTGAATCAGCACTCGCTCTCCGATGCGGAAGACTTTGCAGAGGGCTACCGTGCAATGGGCCTCGGCAAGATCGTTGGCGAGCCGACGGCAGGCTGGATTATCTACACCAGCAACACAGAGTTGATCGATGGATCGGTGTTGCGTCTGCCAGGAATCCGGATCACGGATATGAATGGCAAGAACATGGAACGGAACCCGCGTGCCGTGGATGTGCCGGTGCTCAGGGCAATTGGAGAAAGCTACTTCGGGCAGGACACGCAACTGGACGCTGCTGTTCGCGAGCTTCTGAAAACGATTGGAGCCGCGCCGAAGACTTCCAGCAATCCAGCGCCACGTCCCGCCGGCACGCTGTAAACGCAGTTGAAAGTCTGGCTCTACTTCATAGGGAAGCCAAGGGATGCGGCTGCGAACGGGATTGCATCCGAGTTTTTGAAGCGCTCTTCGCGATACGCTCCCTGCGAGATGCGGGAGATCCAGCCGGATAAGTTCGACCCGTGGTCGAGGCATCCGTCGGCGGTTAAAGTTCTGCTGGACCCTGCGGGCAGGCAGTGGAGTTCGACTCAGTTCATTGAATGGATTGCCACGACGGAGACTGAGGGCCGTGACGTTTTGTTCGTGGTGGGCGGCCACGATGGTTTACCGCCGCTATGGAAACCAAAAGCGGACGTGCTGTTGTCGCTATCGCTCATGACATTCCCCCATGAGCTGGCCCGGGCCATGCTGGCGGAGCAGATCTACCGGGCATTTACGACATTACGGGGCCATCCGTACCCTCGCTGAGGACGTGGCGGTTTTGACATGGCAGAATGAGACATGCCGCAGGAAATCCGCCGGAGTGTGTGTGCTCTCGACTGCCCTGATACCTGCAGTTTGCTGATCAATGTCGACGAGAATGGCCGTGGTTCCAGGCTGCGCGGCGACCCGGAGCATCCGGTCACACGGGGCTTTCTCTGCGGTAAAGTCGCGCGGTATCTCGAGCGTGAGTACCATCCCTCGAGGCTGATGCATCCGCTGCGTCGCACCGGCAAAAAGGGTGACGGGCAATTCGAGCAGATTTCCTGGGACCAGGCCCTGGACACAGTTGCGGAAAGACTGCTGGCGATCAGCCAAAAACACGGGTCAGAGGCCATCCTGCCGTACAGCTATGCGGGCACGATGGGCATTCTGAACGCGAATGGGATGGACCGCAGATTCTTCCACGCTATTGGTGCTTCGAGGCTGGATCGCACGATCTGCTCCCAGGCAGGTGGAGTCGGCCTGATGTCCGCGCTGGGCATGCGATACGGGACCGATACCGAAGACTTTCGCCACTCCAGTCTGATCATTGCGTGGGGCGCCAATGTGCTCGGCACCAGTGTTCACCTGTGGCCGTTCATTGTGGAGGCGCGGCGAAACGGGGCTAAGTTTTATGTGATCGATCCGGTGCAGACCCGCACGGCAAAAGCTGCCGACAAGTGGTTCCCGATTCAGCCCGGAAGCGACCTCGCGCTTGCTCTTGGGATGATCCACGTCATTCTCAACGAGGAACTCTGGGATAAAGCTTTCGTAGGGCAGTTCGCGACCGGCCTCGAGGATCTGAGGACGAGAGCACGGGAGTATACCCCGGAGCGTGTTGCCTCGTTGACAGGGCTTCCGGCGGAGGACATACGTGCGCTGGCGCGGGAGTATGCGGGCACGCGCGCTCCGGCCATCCGTCTGAACTACGGCGTGCAGCGAACCGAGCACGGTGCCGATGCGGTCGAGGCAATTGCTCTGCTGCCGGTGCTGACAGGCGCGATGCAGGCGCAGGGTGGAGGCATTCAGTTGTCGACCTCCCAGGCATTCGCGTTGAATACGCCCGCGCTGGAACGGCCGGATCTGCAGCTGAAATCGCCGCTGGGTCGGGAAGCACGATTACTGAACATGAGCGAGTTAGGTAACGTTCTGCTTCACCAAGCAACTCCTCCGGTGAAAGCTCTGGTGGTGTACTCTTCGAATCCGGCTGCTGTGGCTCCGGACAGTGCTGCCGTACATAAAGGGCTACGCAGGGACGACCTGTTCACCGTTGTCATCGAGCATTTTCAGACCGACACTGCAGACTTTGCCGACATCGTTCTGCCCACGACCACGTTCCTGGAACACACCGACTTATATCGCGCCTACGGGCATTACTACTTGCAGTTCGCCAGACCGGCTTTACCGGCTCCAGGTGAAACGAAGCCAAACACGGAAATCTTCCGACTGCTTGCCAGGCGAATGGGTCTGACTGAGCCGGCTCTGTTTGCTACCGAAGAGGAAATGATCCGGGATGCGCTGGCTTCCGGTCACCCCTTTCTGGAAGGCATCACACTGGAGAGGCTGGAGCGCGAAGGCTCAGTACGGCTGAATCTCCCGACTCCGTTTCTGCCGTTCGCGGACGGGCCTAAAGGCGGCAAGACGAAGTTCGATTTCGCCGCGATCCCGGCGTATCAACCTCCAGTGGAGTCGCGGCTGGGCGATGCTGAGCTGGCGACCCGTTACCCTCTGGAACTGGTCTCCTCGAAGAACGACGATGCGATGAACTCCACGTTCGGCTATCGGCCGGATAACATCGACCCTGCCTCGACGCTGTTCCTCCACTCAGACGATGCTGCGATGCGGGGCATTCTGCACGGGGACCCGGTTCGTATCTGGAATGATCGGGGCTCCCTTCTGCTTCGCGCGGACGTGAATGGGGCCGTGCGGCCCGGAGTCGTCAGGGTACCGTCTGTCAGTTCCCCGAAGCATATGCCCGGACGACAAGGAATCAACTCGCTGACGTCTCAGAGGCTTACGACGCGTGGCGGCGGTGCTACGTTCTTCAGCTGTCTGGTTCAGGTTGAGAAGTGCGGCGATTAATCGGGATCCTTGCACTAGTCGTTGTCTCGGCGGGCTGTAGTAAGCGGGAAATCATTCATCCTGAACCAACCGAAGAAGGCACGATTTCACTGACGCCGGTGGTCAACATGGCGGAGGGTCGAAGTGCTTTGCAGCTGGTTCGCGGCTTTCATCAGGTCGAGCAAAATGCATGGCGCTGGACCATGGGGAAGTTTGCTATCACCCTGAGGCCGCCGGAAGGCTCGAGACAAAGAGGGGCGAAGCTCTTCGTGAAGTTTGCTGCCCTCGAAACTACCATCAGCCGTCTGGGCCCAATCACACTGACGGCAGTGCATGGGAAACAGTCACTAGGTTTTTACACGGCCAAAGCGGCAGGTCAGTACACCTTTCAAGCTGATGTTTCGTCTGAAGCTCTACAGGAAGAGACAGCCACCTTCGATTTTGTGCTGGACAAGTTTCTTCCTGCAGGTACTTTGGATGGCCGGGAGCTTGGAGTGGTAGTCAGTTCGATTGGTTTGGAAGTTCGCTGATTCCGCGTAATATTCCCGGCTACGATCCTTTTTACCTTCTGGCTTCGCGTTGCATCTGTTGAAGAGAGGTTTGGGCCGGAGTGGGTGTAAATTGACTGACACTGCGCGAAAGCTAATTGCTGGAAGCGCTTAGGCCGGTTACCATCCCCGCGACTGTCCAACAGCAACCCCCTCATCAGAGGTCTGTGGGTGCTCTGATGAATGTCCGATAGAAGTGGTCAGAGAATTGCTATGGCGTGTGCTATGATTCTGGGGATTCAGACAGCCTCGAAGACGAACAGCCCCGACGGCCGTCCTGAAGAGTGTAAGACCCCCAACGACCTGTTAGTAGTAATTTGAAACTTTCGCGAGAAAACGACGTCTAAACGCACTTGATATAACAAGGCAGAACGATAATCCGAGGAGAAGCAGCCATGACGAAGACCGATACAGCAAAGTACAAAAAGATTCTGGAAGAGAGGCAGGCCGAGCTGGCCGGAGTCCTCCGCAACCGGGACGCAATTACGATTGAGAAGAGCCCTGACGCGCTGGACGAAGTGCAAAACGCCGCCGAGCGCGAACTCGCCATCCGCAATCTGGATCGCGAATCCAACCTGTTGCGCAATGTTCGCGCCGCCCTGCGCCGCATCGATGAAGGCACATTTGGAGTTTGTGTGCATTGCGAAGAGGAGATCAGCCCGAAGCGTATCGCTGCGGTGCCGTGGACCCCGTTCTGCATCGATTGCCAGGAACAGGCCGATAAAGCGCAGGAAGAGGGCAATACGGAAACCCTTGAAGAGCTGCTGGTCAATGCTGCTTAATAGCCGCCTGAAATCGGCTTCAACTCAGAAGCGCGGGACCCCATTGTTCCGCGCTCTTGTTTTGTTGTCCGCCAGGGGAGGTTATCGTATGCGGATTGCCGAGACCATTCTGCCAGACGTGCCGGCGTCGCGTCGCCATGAGTGGAACTGGTCTCCCATGCATTTGGTGCATTCCACTGCCACGTCGATGCGATTGGCAAGGACTCCACAACTCATCAGCTGACGACGATTGGCTTCTGCCAGATCAACCTTTCCACGACCCGTAGCCTCTGGAAATTGCCTCTCGAATAACTGCTCCACTTCAGACCCTACTTCAAAACAGCACTGACCTATAGAGGGACCGATCGCAACCACTAGATCTTCCGGGCGACTATGCCAGCGCGTACTCATTTCGTGCACACCATTCATGGCGATTCCTGCTGACGTGCCTTTCCATCCGGCGTGGATCGCAGCGACGCAACGGTGAACCGGATCAGCCAGGAGCATGGGAACGCAGTCGGCGGTTCTTATCCCTAGCCACAGGCCTTCGTCGTTAGACACTACGCCGTCGGCGGATGGCGATTCTTCGTCAAGCCAGGAAGAAGGGACTACCGTACTGGAATGGATCTGGCGTAGCTGGAAATACGATCCGGGCCAGTCCGGGGCATTGCGAGACGCGAAGCCATGATCGAGCCAATGCTCAGATTGCAGCAGGCTGGACCGGTAAACGGAATCCTGGCCGCGTTCGAACATTAATGTGTGGCTGCTTCCACACGGGCGTTCTCTTGGTACCACGCAAACGTCCGGCGCAGACCCTCTTCCAAAGTGAATTGCGGAGCGTGTCCGAGATCACGCACAGCGGCGGTTGTGTCTGCCTGCGAGTCGCGTACATCGCCTTCCCGGGGCGCAGTGTACTGGGCTGGTATGCGAACGCCGGTAAGGTCCTGCAGAGTTTCCCAGATTTCGTTGAGCGTAAAACGACCTCCATTGCCGGCATTGTATGTATTGCCAAGGGCTTGCTGACCGGCTTTCGAGGCTTTCAGAAGTAGTCCCACGACGTCCTCGACATAGGTGAAGTCGCGCGTCTGATTGCCGTCGCCGTGGATGGTGGGTGCGGTCTCTTCGAGGATCGAGCGCATGAAGATGGAAAGTACGCCCGAGTAGGGACTCGATGGATCCTGCCGGGGACCATACACGTTGAAGAAGCGCAAGCCTACCGTCTCGAGTCCGAACGAAGCGTAGAAAAGATTGCAGTAGTATTCGCCAACAAGTTTCTGTAAAGCGTATGGCGATTTCGGCCGCGGAGTCATGGATTCGGTCTTCGGCAGTACGTCGGTATCGCCATAGGCCGAAGAGGACGCCGCATAGATCACGCGCTGGACTCCGGCTTCCTTTGCGGCACGCAACACGTTGAAGGTCCCGTCGATGTTGCATTCATGAGAAGGAACGGGATCTTTGATGGACCGTGGCACAGAAGGGATGGCGGCAAGATGGAACACCTTTTCAGAGCCCTGCAGAGCGCGTAATGTGGCGTCGTAATCCCGGATGTCGACATCGCGGAAGTCGACCTGATTACCCAGCTCCGTCAGGTTTCGCAGGTGACCGGTCAGCAGATTATCGACGACGGTAACTTGCTGCTCGCCGGTCGCGAGAATGCCCCGAACCAGCTCAGAACCAATGAATCCGGCACCGCCGGTTACGACACATCTGTTGTTTCCTGTTTTACTCATTTGCTTTCGCTTTTACTCGTTTCGTTATGTTTTGCTCAGGCTGGCAAGCGCTCGGTCTGAGTCTTCAAGTATTGGATTGTTTCACTGGCGATTGTTTCCGCGCCGAACGAGAAATCGAAAGCTTCCAGCGAAACCCAGCCTTTGTAATCGCGCTGTTTCAGGACGTCCAGCACGGGTTTGAAATCATATTCGCCCCTGCCCGGATGCGTGCCGTCCATCTCATTGACGTGAACGTGGCGAATGACATCGAAATATCGCTCGACCAGAGTTGCGTGATTTTCGACCTCGTCGACCGCGTTGTGCGTGTCGAACATGGTTCTGACCGCAGGGCTGCCGATCTCTTCTACGATCGACGCCGCTTCGGCCAGAGACTGGACGACGTCACATTGCAAAGCCGGAAGAGCTTCCACCAGGATTGTGACACCACGGTCCTCGGCGTGGGGTGCGACGTGCGCCAGACCAGCCACGTAATTGCGCGTGGCTTCTTCCCGACTCAGGCCATTAGTCGCGGCTCGCTGCTGCGGCGATCCGAACACCATTACTCCCGCAGGACCCAGATCGGCGCACAGGTCAATCAGGGCGTCGATGTGCCGCCAGCTACGCTTTCGCAAGTGATCATCCGGTGTGGTC
>JACMLA010000633.1 GCA_014379815.1 Bryobacteraceae bacterium
GCAATGCAGGACGTTCGCGCAATACCTTTTGAATTCGTGTCTCGCGCGAACTACTTGCCGATGTCCGCTCCGGATCGGGTTTGCTGATAACCCTCTGCGATAAGCACGGCGTAATTCGTTGCAGCCATGTTAGACTGACCGTGTCACACCTTGCAGGAAGGGCGCGTAGCTCAGCTGGTTAGAGCGCCTGCTTCACACGCAGGAAGTCACAGGTTCGAGTCCTGTCGCGCCCACCATTTACTCACAACAACTTAGACGGGTGCGTCATGTGCTAAAACGGGGTGCTGTGTCCAAACGAGCACCTGCTTTTCGTTGCTCTTCGAGGGTGCTGTATCAGAACTCTTTACTGCCCGCACGGGATTCGCCCGCGAACCACGACAATCAAGCATTTCCGGTCTCGCTCATCCGTGATCTTAGGTCACTCGACGGAGGGATGAACACGAGCGCAGGCTTTCCGGGCATCCAGCCGCTGGTGCTGCCAAAATTGCCGTGAAACCGTCGGACAGGCGCCGTGCCGATGGAAGTGTATGTGCTGAGGCGGTCCTCCGGATTTACTCACCATCTGCAAGAAACGCGTCGCAGTGTAGTTTCACTCAACCCTCGCCCGTCGGTAGATCTCAAGCTTTCCTCATGAAATCTCATTTCAACGAGGTTCCGGCCAAACTTGAAGGTCACGTGCTGATGTGTCAGACAGGTCGGGTCGCGGTAGCAGTACCAGTTGCCCGGTACCCCGCACAGATCCCCACGAGCGGTATTACCGCATGAGGCTCTTATCTCGGATGAATGGCGTCAAAGCGGACGCGGGGGGAAGGATGTAGGACGCGCGGAACTGGGATCCATCGCTCCTCCAATTCACGCATTTTCGATCAGTTCAGATAGTACCTTTGGCCGAGACGGATCAGACCCTGCCGCCACAGCCGAGCTACCCGACAGCGGAATACGAAGAGGTGAATCGGTGCTTCCCGCACCGCGTGATAGGTAAAGGAGCCTTGCACAACCTGTCCTTGTTCAGGTGCAGTAACGGCGATACGCTGCAAGCTCGAATCTGTCCGCATTGCCGGTAAGCTCGAACGCCCCACGGCTTAATTGGAAATGTCCGCGAGCGTAGGTGTCGTTCTATACCCCTGTAGAATGACACCTACGCAGTGCGCTTGGCGGCTTCGGAAACCCGCATGAACACTACCCGGGCTTCGGGTTTCCTGATATCCGGGAAGTTTTTGGAATCTCTTTTTCCTTCACCGAGGCACAGCCTCGCTGAAGCATCTTGGAGGGTGCATCCGTGCCGCAGCCACAACCTTACCTGGTGAAAGTTGCTGGAACCGTTCAGGGAACGGCAATATTCATCGCTCCGACCCTCCTTCTCACGTGCAGACACGTCGTTCGCATACGGAACCGCTACGGTGTAGAAAACACCAAATGGACCTGGGGAACGCGGACTGGCTGGGGACCTTCGGGCGACGATTCCCAAACTGGGGTCACAATTTATGACTCTGACCGGCAGGAGCCTCTGGGCAGTGAGGATCTGGCCGTGCTCGAGGTAGCGACTCCCATCCAGCCGTCGTGCATCCCGGCGTGGAAAGACCCGGAACCGCACCTCCGCCTCAAGGACGAAGTCCGAGCCCTCGGCTACCCTCGTGGCATCTTCGAGGAGGAACCGCGCACCCTAATCAAAATCGGCAGCAGCATGATCCAGGTGCAAGGCACATTCCAACCAGGAGCCAGCGGTGGCGTCCTCGAATTTTCCGATCATCGACGTGCCTACTGTTTTGCCCTCATCCAAGCCGAACAGAAAGTGCTGGGCCACTGCATCCCCTTCTCCAGAATCAGTCAGTTTCTGGCGCAGTTAAACCTAAAACTACCCGAGCAGGCACCCAGCTTCGTAGCCGCCCACCGTAGCCGCGATATAGGGGGGTACAGAGCCCGCCTCAGCCAAAATCTCGGCAAGATCAACCTGGGTGGTTTGCTGATAAACAGCTCCGTGCAGAAAGTAGACATCGAGAAGCTCTGGGTCGCCCCACGAACTACCCAGGTCCAGGAGCCGGACCGGCAACACGGATTCCAGGGCAGTAACCAGAGCGCAGTTTGCCCTGACCGTCATCTGCTGACCGACCTCATCAATCGAAACCGCGTCTTCGCTGTCATCGGCGAAGCCGGAAGCGGTAAGTCGACGTTGCTCCAAAGATTGGGATATGCACTGGCCCGCCCTGACCGCTACCGGGAAACCATAAGTCTTGACTGCACCGGCCTGCCGCTCTGGGTGCCGCTCAGAGACCTGGAGTCATTCCTCACCGCCAGAATGGCAAACCGGATGAATGTTCACTCCCCCGAGCATCGCTGCGACATTCGGTGGATAGCCGAGTACCTCGCCCACGGCGACGAAGCACAGTTGTGCGGTCTCGATCGAGAGTTCTTTGAAGAGCAACTCCGGCGGCAGGAGACCAGCGCAATGCTATTCCTCGATGGGTTCGACGAGGTGTCCTCTGCGGCCAGGCACGATTTCAGAGCACTAATCGAACGCGCTGCTGAACAATTCCGCTGTCGGATCCTGATCTCCAGCAGACCCGAAGCGGCACATCAGAGGCCAGATGGCGAGACCGGGTGTTTGTTCGGCGGAGTTCCACAGGCATCTATTCCGCCATTGAATCCGGAGA
>JACMLA010000634.1 GCA_014379815.1 Bryobacteraceae bacterium
ACCTTTCCGCGACTCGCCATACAAATCAGGTCCAGGATTTCCGACGGGCCAGTAGAGCGTGTTCAGCGCAGGATCGAAAGTGCCGGTGGTCCATGTGGCACCACCGCCTCGTTGCCACGAATCGGCAAGCCACGTGTCGCCACCCGGCTGATTCTTGTCAGGAACCGTCCAGAAACGCCATACCTGTTTTCCCGTCGCAGGGTCGTAAGCATCCACAAATCCCCGGATGCCAAACTCGCCGCCCGATACACCTGCGATGATTTTGTCTTTTACCACCATGGGGGCCATCGTGGCTCCATAGCCTTTGCGCCAATCACCCATCTGGGTGTCCCAGAGTTGTTTTCCTGTACGCGCATCGAGCGCCACCAGATGTCCATCCGGCGTGGCCATAAAGACGCGCTGTCCCAGCATCGCCAGACCGCGGTTTACGGTCCCGCAACACAACTTGGCGTCACGGTCCATGTTGTATTTGTATTTCCAGAACTCGCGGCCAGTCTTCGGATCGAGTGCCATCGCCATACCATCGCCGGCGGTGATGTACATCACACCATCAGCTACGATCGGCACGGTCTCAAACGCACCACGAACGCCAGTCTGGTACATCCACTCCACGCGAAGATTCTTCACGTTCGTGTCGTTGATCTGGTTCAGTTCGCGGTGGCGCATAGCGCCGTAGTCACCCTGATAGGTAAGCCAGCTTTGGGGTTCGCTGGCAGCCTTCACAATGCGGTCGTAGGTGACCTCAGCCTGCAGGGATCCAGCCAGCAACAGCAGTGCTGCGAGTTTCATTTGATTCCTTCCGCCTGTTTCGCTTGCCCAGTGGTGGCGTCCGCCCGAAGGGTCGTCATGTACGCGACGAGGTCATCCAGTTCGTCTTTCGGCAGCTTGTATGCCGGCATCAACGAGGTCTTGTTGCGCACAATCTCTTTCGCATCTTTGCCGATCACAAACGACCGGAGTTGCTGAGACGGCAGGCGCACCTGAACGCTGAATGAGTCCTGGTTGATACGTACACCTTGCACTTTTTTGCCATCGTTCAACACGACCGTCACACCCTCATATTCCGGTGGGACGTCGTTGGTTGGAACCGTGATGGACTCGGAGAGATAATGCGCCGGACGGGCGCTCCCGATACGGGTCAACTCCGGGCCGTACGTGCCGCCCTCGACCCCGATCTGGTGACAGTTGCCGCACCCCTGTTTGGCATAGATCACTTTGCCGTTCGCTGGGTTGCCGCTTACCTTTTCGCCCACAGGTGCGCTTCCCGCAAGATGTTTCACAAAGGCCGCAATCGAATTCAGCTCTTCTTCTTCGAACCCGCCGAAGGACGGCATTGTGGTTCCAGGGACGCCTCCCTTCACGATGCGCTTAATCTCTTCCGGAGGCTGGCTACGCGTAACCAGGTCGGGCCCGCGTCCACCCAGTCCGGTAAGTCCATGACAAAAGGCACAATTGCTGCGGTAAATTGACTGCCCCTGTTCAACAGGGTTCGCGGCAGGCGCAAACAGAAGCAGTGCGGAAAGCAGAGGGGTAAGCACTGTGACTTATTGTATAGCTGCGAGGATCGTTCCGGTCTGCCGCAAAATTTCCAGCTGCGCCCGGTCCACAACCGCCTGCGCGTCATAAAAACCCAGCCACTTCTCAGTTTCGGCCGAGCGGAGCTCTTCCACCTGACGGAGGAGGACGCGGCCCTCTTCAAACTGGGCGAGAATCACGCTCAGCCGCTCGCGCGTGATGTCCAGGTCCATCCGGGCCAACTCACGCGCAGACTGGGCGGTCTGGAGATCCTGGAAGCTTTTCCGGGCGTCTACGCTGATCCGGTCGCGTGTCGCATTGATCTCGATCCGCAGGCGGTTCATGTCGATCTCTGCAGTCGCCGCCTGCGCCTTCGCACCGGCGCCGGCAAAAAGAGGCAACTGAAACGACATGCCAATCTGCCCGTTGTGCCGCTGGAATCGTCTAAAGAAATCTTCGTAGTTGTTGAACCTTGCAGCCAGAGCATACTGCGACACCAGGTCAACTTTTGGATACCAGCTGGCGCGGGCCCCATTGGCCTCAAGCTGTTTCGATTGCAGCGCCGACTCCAGTCTTCGAAGCTGCTTACTGTTGCCCAGCGCTTCCTTTGCGGCATCGGACTCGGTTGCCGGCATATCCAGTTTGGGAAGCTCCTCTTCTATTGGACGCACCTGGTCTTCAGGAGGAAAGCCCAGCGCGATGGCAAGATTCGCTTCGTTCTGAATGCGCTCGGACTCCAGTACGTTGAGCCGCTGCCGCGCCTGTGCGATTCGCAGTTCGACAACGCGTGCTTCAATCGGAAGTTCGCGGCCTTCCTCGATGCGTGCCCGCACCGATGTAGAGATCTTGCCCAGGCTTTCAATCTGTTGGTTGAGCAGCGAAGTCAGTCGCGCGGACCGAGCTGCAGCAAGATGTAGGCTGGCGACCTGAAACGTCACATGGTCCCGCCTCGCAGCTGTGTCAAAACCAGCGCCACGTGCATTCTCGCGTGCAGCAGCAACCTGAAAACTCAGAGGCCGGTTGTAAAAGGTCTGGACTGCTTGCGCCTGCACAATCGCCGGAACAGTACCGCCAATGCTAAGGGGCATCCCGCTGGAATAAGCGAGGCCACTCCCGACGACGAGCTTTGGAGAAAACGGGTCCCGCACCTGTCGGACATTCTCGGCAGCCCGCAGTTCATCGAACCTCGCCATAAGAATCTCAGGGTTCTGACGGAGCGCACGATCCACAGTCTGCTTCAGGGTGAACTCGTGCACCTCGGCACGCAGGAGAAAAGGGCAACTGACGAGAAAGGCCAGCAATCGCATGGCTCTATCGTAACGATGCTTTACGGCGTGAATGCTGCGGAGCCCACAACGAAAGTCGTCACTCGTACCGCAGGGCGGTGGTCGGATTCATTCGTGAAGCACGGTTGGCCGGAATCAGGCCAAATACCAGTCCTACCAGCAGAGAAACGGCGAACGCGATGGCGACAGACAACCAGCTGACCGGAATTTTGACTTCTTCCACAAAAAGCTGAACGCTTACTGGCAGAGCCACTCCGGCAACAATCCCCGCCAACCCACCGCCTACGCTGATCAGAACGGCTTCGAGCAGAAACTGCAAAAGCACTTCCTGACGCGAAGCGCCCACCGCCATGCGAAGGCCTATCTCGCGCGTGCGTTCGGTAACCGTAACCAGCATGATGTTCATGATCCCTATGCCAGAAATCAGGAGCGCGATCGCTGAGACGAGGATCAACACAAATGTCAGAACCAACGCTATCTTTTGCGCAGCTTCGAGAATGCCCGCAAGATTCTCTACCTGATAACGGGCACCGGGACGATGACGGCTTTCCACGATCTGCCGCACAGTCCTTGTCAGAGGCACTACGTCTTCGGTATTTCGGGCCTGCACATACAGAGGGTCGACGCGTTCGACCGGGACAAAATACTTCTGCACCGTAATCGGTATCAGGATGGTCTCGTCCGTGAGTTCGGAAAGGCCAAATGTACTGGTTCGCTCCTTAAAGGTCCCAATCACGTCGAATTGCAGGCCATGCAACTTCAGCTTCTGTCCCACCGAGGCGGACTGGCTGCCATAGAGCCGTTTAGCGAGCTTCTCCGTCAGCATGGCGACACGAGCCCGCATCGGCACATCAGTGGAATCCATGAAGCGCCCCGCAAGCACGGCGAGATTGCGTA
>JACMLA010000635.1 GCA_014379815.1 Bryobacteraceae bacterium
CGGCCTGTCCGACGAAGCCCTCTACACCAAAGCCTTCGCTACCGAAGCCGTAAGTTCCGCCATGCGACAGATCCACCGCCACGAAAGCAGACTGAGGCGCTCCGGCGAGAAAGCCCGCATCGAACTCGAACAGATCCAGACCCTCCGCAATGAAGTCGAGGACTCCCTAATGGACGCCTATGGAGTCAAGACAGTCGAGCAGTTGCACGAAGCAATCCGCAAAAACCCCCACTTCGTCCCCGCAAGGAAATCGCAACAAAACGAACCCACCAACCCGCCACTGGCCTTATCTCAACCGCTCGCAAAACGCGCAGCGTGACGAAACCGACCGGCGATCCGTTGTCGTACTTTCGAGCGCCGAATCGCGCGGGCTATTCCGCCGGTTAGTTTGCCGCAGCCTGCAACACGGACCAGCGCCGGTTGGAGTACACCGGAATGGCATTCCGCGGAACCCGGCCGGTTCCGTACACCACATAGTGAATGCCCAGTTCGCGATAAACGCTGAGAGGCTGTACTCTCTCAACCTTCCTCCAGCGGTCAGCCCACAAATACGCATACTGCGGCAGAAAGTTGACCTGCCCACCAGCTTTCCAGTCCGCGTAGATGGCCCGCTCTGCCCGAACACGAAAGATGCCAGGTTCCAGACCTTTCCGGGCATCAGCAAACTGGAACACTGAGTCTGCCGGAGTCTGCGAACGTGCCCACTGGGTCAACTCGTGCAACTCGCGGGTGTGCAGTAAGGGAAAGTTGATCACCTGGCCGGCGGTGGGGTAGAGCGCGAAGGCAAGGATCGCGGGGGCGGCTGCAAATGGCTCGCGTTTCGCAAACGCTGCCGCGAACGCAAGAATAGAGGCGAGTGCCAGGCGGCTGCCGTTCAGTTGCAGAACATCAGGTTCAAGAGGGACCGCGAATGGCACAAAGAGGAAAAGTGCTGCTTCGGCAATCCGTCCGGCAGCGGCAGCGCGAAGGCCAGCAATGCCGCAGCAGAGCGCCGCAAAAAAAGGCACATAGACGAGATATCGACCAGGTTGATACTGCGCTGCGACCATCCATTTGCCGTAGCCCAGTAACAGCCATGACAATCCAACACTAAGGCATCCAAGAATTGGTAGCACAAACAGAAACGGCCTGATCGCAGGAAGCACTGCCTTCCGGATACGCCACGCTCCGGCCATAGACGCCGCAGCTACGATGCCGTAGTGCAACCAGTAGCGACCCAGCCAAGTGTCGACCCAGTTGTAAGAAGCTCGCATACGCTGGATTGCTTCCAGTGCAGGTGGTACTGTCTCCCTAACACCGGTCCCACCGCCACCCGTTGAATCGAAGAACACAGACAAGCCGACCAGCAATGGACCCACTGAGAGAAACCAGGCTTCGCGCCATCGCCGCTCACGTGCGCATAGTACAAGCAACATCAGGAAAACTGGCAGAGATGTTGGTGGGTGATACGCAAACGCGATTGCACAAACCAGGCATGCTGCCCTCCATCGATCGTTTGAGAGCAATCCCAGGGTGAGCAACACCAGACCGAAGGCGAAGCCTCTGGGAACGGGTTCGTATTCGACTGTCAAAACTTGCGGACCATTCACAGTGGCCCCCAGCGATACCAATGCTGCCAGAGTAAAGCTGAAAACCGGGCTTAACCCCGCACCTCTTCCAATCAGGAACAATCCAAGGATTCCAGTGCCTCGAAACAGAGCTTGCTGGGTCAGTAGCACGACCTCGAAACTAGCGCCAGTGACCGTGGCGAGGAACAGAGCCATCTCGTCATAGATCGTGAATGCTACATGCGCCTGGGCAGCCATTGCGTCGCGGTCAAGTACCTGCGGATCACGCAGGTGCTGCAGGATAGGGATGTAAACCTGGGTATCTGACTGAAGAATCGTATGACCTGGGAACCACCAGAAACTGAGGCCGGTTAGCAGCGCAAGCGCTACTCCGATCAGCAGGTGGCGACCGATCATTTCTCCGGTGTCTTTTCCAGCTGCTGTTTTGCCCAGACACGCCCTGGATTGAGCTCGACCGCTTTCTGGAATTCTTTGCGGGCGTCTGCATTGAGACTCTGTTTGCGCAGTGCCAGCCCCATCCACAGGTGCGGTTCCGACAACTTGGGGTTCAGCTCTATTGCTTTACGGAAGTCCGTGACGGCCTTCGTCACACCACCCCCAAGCTGCTCCGGCAAATAGTAATTACCTACCCCGCGGCTCATGTATGCGAGCGACGATCGGGGATCCAGTTCTATTGCTTTGTTGATGGAGTCCAGTGCGCATCTTCCGTAGCGAAGGCCCATCAAAGTATTTGCCGGAATGATCTGGCCGCATAGAGTTCCCAGAATCCGGTGATGCTCTGCGACAGAACCTTTTAATGCCACAGCTTTCTCTGCGGCTGCAATCCCTGCCTGGGCTGCCCGACTGGCAGCACCTTTATCTCTGACTTCCAGTGCAACTTCCGCGAGATACGACTGACTCAGCGCAAGCTGATACTGTGCCTCGGCACTAGTCGACTGACGTGAAGCGTTTGCGCCCGCATCGGCAACAAGCTTCTCCAGCGCGGCGCGATCCTGAGCATCCCTTGCGGCCTCAAGGGAATTCGCGGAAAGCAACTGGGCCGCAGCAAGAAATAAAACGAAATAAGTCGGCATATGTAAGGTTAGAGTCGTGCCACTCGGCGCTCGACAACGAGAAACCACACCGCAATCAGAAAGAGGGCTACACCATTACCAGCTAGCACCGTTCCCACGCTCGAGTGAGTAATGAGCTCGCCCGAGATCAATGCCCCAAACGGCATCCCACCCCGGAACGCTACGTTGTAGACGCTCATCACCCGACCCCGCATATCATCCGATACAAGCAACTGAACTAGCGAGCTAATCATGGCGAACACGCTCATCAAGGCGACACCGCCAAGGAACAACAAGACGAAGCTAAGGGGCAGGGAACGTGACAAACCAAAACCCGCCATCAAAACGCCAAGTGCGGCTAATGTGAGCAAAGCCAGCTGACCTTTGTTAGGGATCTGCCCAAGCGCCGCTACGATGAGTGCACCAAGTATCGCGCCTGCACCGGAGGTAACCAGCAGCCACGTAAACGTCTGGGGTCCCTGATGGAATACGTCGCGAACCACAACCGGAATGTAGACCAGCAAGGGAATTCCAAATGCTGTCATGCAGAAGGCAATCACGATCAGGGCAGGCAAGCCTTCGCTTCTCGCAACAAAGCTAAGACCTTCTTTCAGAGAACCAAACAGGGTAGAGCCTGCTCTCGCGGGAGCCTGTCTGATTCGCAGCATCATTAGCGAGACGATAGGAGCAATGTAGGAGAGACCGTTTAGGCCGAAGCACCACGCCGCGCCAACTGTGGTCAACGCTGCGCCGCCAAGCATCGGACCTATCACGCGTGCGAGATTGAACTGGATTGAATTCAGGGCTACTGCGTTCTGCAGTTCTTTCGGTGGCACCAGAGTGGGTACCAGCGCGGAATAGGCGGGCCCGCCGAAAGCCTGTGCCAGCCCAACTACGAATGACAGGGCGAGTATGTGCCAAACGTCCACCCTGCCGAGCGCAAAGAGCGTCGCCAGGAGCAAGGCACAACTCATTTGTGCAACCTGGGAGCCTACCAGCAGGATTCGCCGATCCATGCGGTCCGCGATAACGCCACCAATCAAGGAAAATAGAAAAATTGGGATGTGGCCCAGGAAGGCATCAAGGCCGAGCATCCTTGGCGAATTGGTAAGGTCCAGGACCAGCCAGTTCTGAGCCACAGCTTGCATCCAGGTACCAATGCTGGAAGCGCAAGCACCGATCCACAACAAGCGAAACTCAGGGTAGTGAAAGGAAGAAAAGGTGCGTCTCAGGAATCCCTGAGCCGCTGTAGATTCGGCAGGCGCTGGCTCAACGTGTGCGCTTTCGCTCACGGCAAAGGCTGCGGCCTTCGAATCAGGTGAAGGATATTTCCGTCAAGATCCCGGAAAAACACAAGCCGGTTTCCCTGATTCTCAAACGGCTCCGCAATAAACGAAACACCCTTGTTTTGGAGGTGGAGATGAGCCTCGTCAAAATCTTCAACCGCCACCGCAAGATGCCGGAAACCAGGGTCTCTCATCAGGTTCGAGCCACGGTCTCCCTCGGAAGGAATAATCTCCAGCATGGCACCGTTGGCAGCACGCACGAAATAGTTGCCAGCGTATTCGAAATTGATCCGAAACTCAAGATGGTCCGCATACCATTGCGCCAAAGCCTTCGGATCGGGGGAAGCTATAGCCGTGTGCTCCAGACCAAGAAACATTACACCGGATTGTAGCACCGGGCTATTCAGTAAATCCCAAAACTGAAGGTCTGATCAGAACCCTGGGGAGTCAGGGAATATTCGCCGTTCTCCAGCGGCTCGTCTACTTCGATTTTGTACAGCCGGTCGTCGATGCGAGTGACCTGCAGATAAACCGCCCGAGCTACACCTTTGCCTTTCTTCTGACCGATAACGACCTCGCGTTTCCCGTTCTTGCTCTCCAGCCGGTACAACTCAAACTTGTCGGCCTGCAGACGGTCAGTGCGGATGATGAAGGTCGGCTCCGACAGTGGCGTTTTCACTGGCGAACCGGCTCCTGCCACGACCGCGATGCTGGAGTCCTTACGGGCTTCCTGGCTGGCAGCGCCCACCTCGGTTTCGATCAGCGTATCGGCGTGTAGCAGGTAAGGTACGTCTGCCTTGGCGGGCCTTGGACCGGAGTACTTCTCCGCTCCTGAAAGCGTGTAAGCCGCCAGAACAAATACGGGCACGGCGAAGGTAAGCAATCTCATTGTCCTGAAGAAGAGACGACCCTGGGGCCGCCGAGGTTTCCCATCACGGCCGGGCTACGGTCAGGCGGACTTCGGCCATCCCGAGCACCTGATCCAGTTCGCGGTCTTCTACGGGTTTGGCAAGCACCTGCCCTTCACCACCTCCCAGTGCTTTGGATGCGTCCGGGTCGGGGCCGTCCGTCAAAAGTGCAAACGCTCCTGTCCGGCGGCGCACGCGATGGTACAACTCGGGCCAGTTCAAGCCAACAAGGCGTGTTGCACAGAACAGCATGTCGAAGTGGAACCGCTGCACCATCTCTGCCGCTTCTTCCGCGTCAGCCGCCGGAATTGCCCTGTGACCCCGCATCCCCAGCATCGTCACTAGTCGCCTTTGTGAACCGAGATCGGGATCGACAACCAGCACTGTCATGGTCCGCCCGGACCTCCCGACATGGTCAGCGTTGTCCCGTATGGCGGTAGCGGGGGCTAGTACCGGCAATTCCAGCTCCAGCCGGGATATGGTTCGCCCGGCAGACACGTTTCGCAGATCGCCGCCGTGGCTCTGCATCACGGCCTGTGCGACTGGAAAGCCGAAATAATCCGCCAGATCAGGATCACTGGTTCGGGCAGCTTCTGCCGGTGCAGCCGATTCGAAGGATACCAGGATCCGCGTCCCCAGCACCCGTGAGGCGATTCGCAGCGTTCGATCCGCAGCAGCTCCCGCGGCCTGCTCGGCATGGACCATGACTGTGAGTAGCGCCTGCTCCAGCTGGCCCTGGTCGGCCCAGACTTCCACAGGAGTCAGAGGGATCTCGCGGGCGACGAGAATCTCTTTGCGGCGTAGCTCTTCTTCGCGTAGATCTACAAGGCGGCTGACCAGTGCATTCAGATCCAGCGTTCGTAAGATCTTTTTCTCCATATTGGAGAACGAGAGCAGATGGTCAACGAGTTCGATTCCTCGCCTCGCCTGAGTTCCGATCTCAAACAGTCCTTCTCCCATTAATCCGTTAACGTCGCGCAGCAGCTTACCGGAAACTTGCGCAATATGGGTAAGCGGGACTCTCAGGTCCGCCGCGACTCCCGATACCAGCTGCCCGGCTGCAGCCATTTTTTCACTCCGTACCAGCTGCTCTTTCATCAGTTGCTGGTCCTGAAGCTTCAAAGAAGCCGCCGTCTGATTGGCCAGGTGCTGCATGGCAAGCTGAAAGTCTTCACTCAGATCTGCACGTTTCTGATACAGCATCATCAAAACACCTACGGTGTCGCCCTGGGCAAGCATCGGGGCAACAACGGCACTTCTCACAGTCTCGTCCTGCCGGCGGGCTATCAACGGGCTGCGGTGCGTATCCGGGACCGCGATCAGTGAACCGTTTCGAAAACAGACAGCAGCGAGAGCCTGAACCGAGCCCGCCGGAGTATCGGAAGGCAACGAGACTGGATGGTGAGCTCGCTCCGTAGCTACTCTGTCCAGCGTCGAGGCTCTCTCGTTGAAAACATAGAGATCCAGATCGGGATGTCCGGACAACTCGGTGGATACAGCCTCAAAACGTTGCGCTATGCCACTAAGCGACGAGACCGAGATGATGTCCTCGGCCACCGACATGATCTCGCGCAAAACCTTTCGCTGCCTTCTGATGTTGCGTTCTCTCCACCACCAGCCAAGCAGAAGCAGAGCAATCGCCAGCAAAGCAGAACCGAACATGCCAGGCGAAACCAGCCAGCCTCGGGAGAGTAAATGGACCGCTGCCGGCGAGTTGATTATGATTTCAAACGAACGGTCAAACGGAGGTATCGGGCAGTACTGCGCGCTAATTCCGGTGACACGGATATGGTCGCCCTCGCGATAGTTTCGCAGCGCCGATTCTCGCTTTCGCCCGGTGTAGGGAAAGAAGACAAGGATGCTGTGATCACTGCTGCCGACGGCCATTATGTCTCCGCCAGCGTTTTGGCCGCTCCAGCGAACCAGACCTTCCACGACCACATATCGGCCGATGTACGACGGATCGTTCAGCTGTTTCAGGGACAGAGCCTGAGGCTCGGGAGGCTGAGACTTTCCTACGATGAGGAGTTTTGTGGGTCGGAGCACCGGTAACCCAGCTCGCTCCTCCAGCGATCCGGTGATATCGAGATGCTGGCCCTTTTGTACTCTGCTAAATCTCCTGGCAGGCAGATACAAAGTCAGGCCTGAACCCAGATCGTCCTGGATCACGATATGGGAGTACTCCGGCATGACGATTGGGTCGGCCGCAACCGTTCCCCAAACACGCAGGGTCTCGCCTTCGTGCGCCGGATTCAGCTCAGGTCCCGTCCTTCGGGAAGCCTCGGTGAGAGGCATCACGGGTTGCGCCCACGCTGCCGCACTCAGGCACATCGCCAGTACAAGCGGCTTTATCGTGAGGGTATTGTGCACGAAAGCAACCATTGATCGAGACCTGAGTCCCGAAAATCCCGAATCGCATAATCAACGCCGGGCAGTTCAGAAAGAGTCGAGAGGACGCCTACAACCCGCATGCCGGCGGCGCGTGCCGCGGTCACTCCGGTGATGGAATCCTCAAAGACGATACACGAAGAGGGTTGCGCGCCCAGCATAGCCGCCGCACGCAGGAAAATGTCAGGTGCGGGTTTCGGTCGCTGGACATCCTGTCCGCTGACCACAGCCTGAAAAGACGACCGCAAATCAGCTCCGGTAAGAACGAAGTCCACGTTCGCCGCTTCCGCGTTGGTAGCCACCGCGGCTGGGACACTCGAATGGCTGGCGAGAAACTCGCGCACACCTGGGAGCAATTTCTGCTCCAGCAAAGGAGCCATCAGCTCCCGATACAGGCTTTCTTTATTTGCGCCATGCTCATATACGTCGTGGTCCGTCATCCCGGGATCGCAGAAAAAATCTCTGACGATCGCGTCATTGTGCTTGCCCAGCATGCGGCTCCCGACTTCCGGCAGGTCCAGTCCGTGTTGCCGAAGGTATGCGATCCAGGCTTCTGTATGCGTTTGCGTGGAATCGATGATGACACCATCCATGTCAAAAATCCAGGCAGAGGGGGAAAGCACGAATACTATGGTATCGGCACTTGCTCATCGAACGATTCATGACCACGCTAAGACGGTGGTTCCCCGCGCTGGCTGCTCTGGTTTTACTTGCGGTCGCTGGCGCCGCGGGCTACAACTGGTACCGCTCGCGAAACGACTCCCAAAAGCGCTCGGACGTCTCGGCAACGAAGCAGAATGCAGGACAGTCTGTGGCTGAGGTTGGTCTTTCGGGAATGATTTATGCACGGGAAGTAGTGAACGTTGGTGCCGGGGTTGAAGGTCAGGTTCTCAGCTTTCACGCAGAGGTGGGAGACGAGGTTTATGAAGGTCAGCTCCTGGCAGAAATTTCCAATCAAAATCTGGCTAACGCGCGGGAAGAGTCGGAAGAGGAACTCACCAGAGCTCAGACACGCATCGATGAGCTGGAAGTCGCAGTCGCTTCAGGGCGGCTGGAGGCGTCCAGAGCACAGGCCGACCTGACCCGTGTCCGTGGGGAACATGAGAGAGCAACACGTAATGTGAACCGGCAGAAGATGCTGATTGCTGAAGGCGCAACCCCGCGACAAAGTTACGATCGTGCCGAAGCGGAATACAAGACGCTTGGTACGGATCTGCAAAACCTGGAAGCAGTGGCTGGTGGAGCGGAAGCGCGGCTTGCCAGCCTGCAAAGCGAGCTCGACAACGCGCGAAAGCAACTTGAGGCTAGAGTTCTTGACCTCGAAGCTGCCCAGGCCCGTCTGGATGCTGGACAAGTATTCTCGCCAGCCTCTGGAATTGTTACCTCGCGACGAGGTACACCAGGTGAAGATGTTCACCCCTCAGTGGCTGATTTCTTCCAGATTGCCACTAACTTGTCTAACCTGACAGTTCTGGTCGAGCCGCAGGGTTCCGTGCTGGCATCCATAAAGCAGGGCCAAACCGCTCTTGTGAACGTAGCCGACATTCCCAATGATGTTCTGACCGGCACAGTTGCTTCAGTCACCGACGGCAAAGTTCGCGTGGATTTCGTCAGCCCAAGCGCGCTGGTGAAGCCCGGCCAGACCGCTCAGGTACGGCTGATGCTACGGTAAGAGTTCCTGTCAAATTTTATGGAGTTTCTCAAAAGCAGTCTTGTTGAGCTGATTACCCAGACCTCGACCAGCCTCCCTCCCGATGTCCGGGAAGCAATGCAGGTCGCTATGCTCCACGAGACAAAAGGCACCCAGGCGTCTCATGCCCTGGACATTATCGCAAGCAACATCGATATGGCTCAGGACGACCAGGGCCCAATCTGCCAGGATACCGGAATGCCTACTTTCGTGGTGCATACTCCAGTAGGCGTGAATCAGATCGAGTTGCGCAAAGCTATTCGCGCCGCGGTAGCAGAAGCTACTTTACGCGGCAAGCTGCGGCCTAATTCTGTAGATTCCCTAACAGGCGAGAACACCGGTACCAACCTCGGCCAGGAAACCCCAGTCATTCATTTCGAGCAATGGGAGCAGGATGACATCGAAGTCAAACTGATCCTGAAAGGTGGTGGCTGCGAGAACAAGAACGCACAGTACTCCCTGCCGTGCACTCTGGAGCATCTTGGCCGTGCGGACCGAACGCTGGAAGGTGTTCGGAAATGCATCTTACATGCCGTGTGGCAGGCACAGGGACAGGGTTGTGCGCCTGGAGCCATCGGCGTTTGCATCGGAAGTGATCGCGCCCACGGCTATTACCTGGCCAAAGAGGAACTCTTCCGAACGCTGCAGGACAGCAACCCGGTTCCGGACTTGCAAGCGCTGGAAGAGCGCATCATGACGGAAGCAAACACGCTCGGGATAGGAACGATGGGCTTCGGTGGGCGGCAGTCCCTGATCGGTTGTAAAATCACCGCTGCGAATCGCCTTCCCGCCAGCTTCTTCGTCTCCGTGGCGTACGAATGCTGGGCCTTTCGAAGGCTTGGAATCCGTATCGAAGCGAGCTCAGGCGCGATCAAGAGTTGGCTGTACCGCGACCCAGCCCGTCCCACAGAGCGAATGAGTGCTATCGAAGAAGGCTTTCAGCTGACGGGCAGGGAGATTGTCCTGACGCCACCACTGTCAGAAGCGCAAATGCGCGGTTTGCGCGTAGGCGATGTTGTGGTTTTGAATGGCGAACTGTTTACCGGTCGTGATGCGGTCCACGCGCACCTGATGCATCATGAGCCGCCTGTCGATCTCAACGGCGCAGCGCTCTATCACTGCGGTCCAGTGATGCTGCAACAAGGTGATTCCTGGGCTGTCAAAGCGGCTGGGCCCACCACCAGCATCCGCGAAGAACCGTATCAGGCAGATGTCATCGAACGCTACGGTGTTCGGGCGGTCATTGGCAAAGGCGGTATGGGTCCGAAGACGCTTGCCGCGTTACAGAAGCACGGAGCCGTGTATCTGAACGGAATTGGAGGTGCCGCCCAGTTCTATGCGCGGACGATTGAAAAGGTTCTCGGAGTTCACTTGTTGGACTTCGGAATTCCCGAAGCTATGTGGCATCTGAAAGTTAATAATTTCGTAGCCATAGTCACAATGGACGCGCACGGGAACAGCCTGCACGCCAGCGTCGAATCAGACAGCGCACAGGCCCTGGCTGCGTTGCAAGCGTAGTGGCCAGGACTGCGTTATTATAAGGAAGCTGTGCGCCCGTAGCTCAGCCCGGATAGAGCGTTTGCCTCCGGAGCAAAAGGCCGTAAGTTCGAATCTTACCGGGCGCACCACACACCTCGCTCCATTCAAGCCTGTATTCAGGCACTTGATGACCGGTGCATTCTGCTCCCGACTATTTTACCTGTCAATTGTGCGTAAACTGGCCGCTGTATACCGGTCGCCGGCAACCAGCTCCATCGGAACCGCGTCTTCCAGTTCCGCAATCTCCGATGGAGTGAGCTGGATCTCCGCCGCAGCGGCATTCTCTTCAAGGTAGGTTCTCCGCTTAGTCCCTGGAATTGGAACGATGTCCTCGCCCTTTGCTAAGACCCAGGCGAGTGCCAGTTGTCCCGGCTTCAAGTTTCGTCGCGCAGCTATCGCTCGCACCCGTTCGACCAGTAGCTGATTCTTGCCGAAGGCGTCGCCGGCTACTCGCGGATAGCGCTCCGACCGGAAATCATTGGCTCCTAAGTCACCCGGCTGAATCGTACCCGTTAGGAAACCGCGTCCCAGAGGGCTGTACGGTACGAATCCGATTCCAAGCTCACGAACCGTGGGAATGATTTCGTCCTCAACGTGACGTTCCCACAACGAGTACTCTGTTTGCAGCGCCGTTATGGGATGCACTTTATGCGCTCGCCGGATCGTATTTGGCGAGGCCTCAGAAAGACCCAGGTACGTTACTTTACCCGCCTTCACAAGCTCAGACATGGCGCCAACCGTTTCTTCGATTGGAGTCTCGCGATCCACCCGGTGCTGGTAGTACAGGTCGATGTGATCCACGCCCAGTCTCTTCAGAGAGGCATCGCACGCCGACTTCACGTACTCTGGCTTGCCACTAATTGCCCAATACGCGGGGTCGTCCTTTTTCCGGATGTTCGCAAATTTTGTCGCCAGAAAGACTTCATCCCTGCGGCCCGAAATCGTTCGTCCAATCAGCTCTTCGTTATCTCCGATTCCATACATATCCGCGGTATCGAGAAAGGTGATTCCGAGATCCAGCGCCTCCAAAATCGTAGCGGCGGATTCTTCGTCATTCCGTTCGCCGTAGAAGTCGCTCATTCCCATGCAACCCAGCCCCATACGCGACACCATTGCACCCTGCGAGCCGAGCTTCCTTAATGTCATGCCCATGCTTTCAGACCTCCTCATTTATTGAACTTTGAATTGCGCGATCACTCAATATCGAAAGCTGCATGATGGTTGCCTAAACCTGCAGATTGCCGGACTTCTGGAGTTCACGTGTTCTGAGCTCTCCTCGATTCCTCCATCGGACGATTGCCGAAAAAGCGTTTGAACTCCCTGCTGAACTGGGACGCGCTCTCATAGCCAACCTTATCTGCGGCAAGAGCTGCACCAAGCCCCTCATGCAGGATCAGCATGCGGGCTTTGTGAAGACGGACGGATTTCAGGTATTGCAGCGGAGAATTTGCCGTAACAGCCTTAAAGCTGTGGTGGAAAGCAGAAACGCTCATCCCAGCCTCCTCGGCCATGCGGGAAATATTCAAGGGTTCGGTATACCTCGTGTGGATCCGATTCAGCACCGCGTGGATTTGTCCCATAGGCCCGCTTCGATTGAGCATTGCTAACAACGCGCCTCCCTGGGGCCCACACAGCGCGTGATAAGCAATCTCACGAATGATTCCCTGACCCAGCACCCTTGCGTCTACGGGGGAGCGTAGACATTCAAGGAGCCGGACGATCGCACCCTTCATCCTCGAATCCAATGGCGTTGCCCTGATGCAGCCGTCTGAATTTACGGCCTCCTGCTTTCTGCCGGCGTCCATTGTGATTGCAAGTTCACTGATGAGACCTATGTCCATACGAACCGAGACACCTAGCAGGGGTTCCCCGTCGGTCGCTTGCCCTTCGCACTCAAACGGGAGCGGCACAGACAGAACCAGATAATTGTTCTCGTCATAGACGATGACGCGGTCTCCGATGTAGCCCGTCTTTCGGCCGCTTGCGATGATGTAGATGCTTGGCTCGTACATGACCGGGGTCCGTGGGAAGTCATGCTCGGCTCGGGCCAGCTGGACCGCATCCAGAAGCGTCGGGTGAAGTCCCTCGCCGTCTGCTAACTCCATGAGCAATGCCTTCATCGTTCGCTGGCTTCTCTCGAAGGACGGATCAAATTGTGTCATGGACGTCTTCTGCCTCAAGTTTAAGCACCTGAGTGTCGGAGCCGATTGATTGTCTTTGACTTTGCAGAAACAGGCAATCAATGTGCAGGTTCAGACATGGAGGATCTGAGGTTTGTGTAGTCTCATGGTTCAGAGGCAGAAAAAAGGAATATGCAATACAGACTACTGGGTAACAGCGGACTGCGAGTCTCCGAAGCAGCGCTCGGCGCCATGACTTTCGGCGAAGAATGGGGATGGGGAGCTGCGAAGGACGAAGCGCGAAAAGTGTATGATGCGTTCCGCGAAGCTGGCGGCAACTTCATCGACACCGCAAACGTTTACACAAACGGATCGAGCGAATCTTTCGTGGGTGAGTTTATGCAGGACCACCGTCAGAGCATGGTGCTGGCCACCAAGTACACAAACTCCTTTCCAACAACCGACCCAAACGCGAGCGGCAATCAGCGCAAGAATATGGTTCAGGCGGTAGACGCCAGCTTGAAGCGTCTGGCCACTGACTACATCGACCTCTATTGGGTCCACATCTGGGATCAGCTCACACCCGTGGAAGAAGTTATGCGGGGGCTGGATGATCTGGTCCGTCAGGGGAAGGTAATTCACGTCGGTATTTCGGATGCGCCGGCCTGGTGGATTGCACAGGCAAACACCCTGGCGCACCTGCGGGGATGGACGCCGTTTATTGGATTGCAGATCGAATACAGCCTGATCGAGCGAACTGTGGAGCGAGAGCTTATTCCGATGGCGAAATCGTTGAACATTGGCGTGACGGCATGGTCGCCGCTCGCGAGTGGCATGCTTAGCGGCAAGTACCACGGCCATGGGTCAGACGAGCCAGGCCGTCTCAGCAGCGACATGATGAAAGATTTCAAACCGGAACAACAGCGGGCGGACAGGGTGGTGGCGGCTGTGAAGACCGTGTCGGATGAAACCGGGCACAGTATGGCGCAGGTGGCGCTCGCTTGGCTTCGTTACCGGCCTGTCCCGGTAATCCCAATTATTGGTGCGCGTAAGCTAACTCAACTCGAGGATAACCTTGCGAGCTTTGAGCTAATGCTCTCGGTGGAGCAGCTAAGTAAGCTGGATGACGCAAGCCAAATTGAACTTGGGTTCCCGCATGACTTTTACGCAAGGGACATGGTGAAGGGATTAGTCTCCGGCGGCCTCCGGGACCAAATCCTGGCGTAAGTGAACTGCAAGCCAACTCTGTACTCCGGAGAGATCCATATTCCTCCGGAGTACAGAGTTGGTGCGCTTAGTGCACCAACTCTAACGAAATCTAAAATCTGTACCGTACCGCGAGCTGCATAATCCGGGGATCGCGGGCGGTCGTAATCACTCCAAAGTTCGTGCTTCCCAGAGTGGTCGACGGGTTTTGAAAGTTTACTGTGTTGAAGAGGTTGAAGGCCTCCCCTCGAATCTCAACACTCTGCCGCTCGGTAATCAGGAAAGCCTTCGACAAGTTGAAGTCCGTATTGAAGAAGCGAGGACCATAAGCCGTATTGCGAGCCGCATTACCCGGCGTGTCTGCGGCCTGAACCCGGTAAGCTGCGGCGCTCAGGAAGTTGAATCGGTCGGTCTTCGGATCGATCCCCGTATTGGCCTCTCCGACCCGGTCGGGTCTCAATCCACCGCCATTTCGATTCAAAAACCTATAAGCGACCCCAGTCGCTGGGTTTATCCCGTTACCGTTTAAACCAACATTAAGCGGCAAGCCCGTCCGCCAATTCACGATCGTTGCGGTGCGCCATCCACCCAGTACGGCATTGGTGATACTGTTCCAGCCGCTGCCCATCCTCCGGCCGCGTCCGAACGGCAGTTCATAGGTCACCGCGGTCGTGTACTGCAGCTTTGGTGTCTGCGTCATGCGCCCATTCTCGAGGTCGAAGCGGTCGAGGATCTGCGGAGAAGAGCCTGCATCCCAGGTTCCTGCCTGATCGATCGCGCTAGCCCAGGTGAAGCTCGCCAGTGCATACAATCCACCGCTGAAGTTATGTTCCAGCTTGGTCTGCAGAGCGTTGTACCAGCTCTTTGCGCGGCTCGCTCCTGTCTGAATGCCTTGCCACTGAGGAAAGGGGCGGTTCGCAGGTACTGATCCATCCACACCGAAGGCAGTTTGGTTCCGTTCGTACAATCCGAAGAGATTCGTACCCCGATTTCCAACGTACGCGACTTCAAACGTGCTTGCCTGGGTGACCCGATACTGCACGGCGAGGTTGAACTGCTGGATTCGTCCACTGCGCTGATCCCTCTCCCGGGTCCGCAACCCGATATTCCGGCTGTCGAAGTTTGACAGTACTCCGGACGGTAGCGGATCGCTTAAGCGTACGGGCGCCGGGCCTGTACCCACGCGCTGCAACGTCGGTTGAATCAGCTGCGGCGGATTCAGCGGTAAGTTGGCCTCGGAGCCATAAATGTCTTCGGTGTTGTAGAAGATTCCATAGCCGCCGCGCACAACCAGCTTCTCTTCCTTCGCCTGCCACGCGAAACCGATTCGCGGTCCAAAGTTGTTTCGGTCCGCTGTGGTCAGGTATTTGTCGTCGTCCGTTGCGAAGACCAGCGATCCGGTTGCAGGGTCGAAGTTGATGTTCTTGTTCGTGCCGCTGCCGTAATACGGCGTGGTGTACTCATAGCGCAGCCCCAGATTCAAAGTTAACTTCCGGCTTACTTTCCAGTCATCCTGAGCGAAGACGCTGTAGGCTTGCTGTAGCTGCTTCACTTCCGGAACCGTGTTCAACTGCACGGCCTCCGGGAAGCCGAGTAGTAAGTCTCCAATCGCATCGTTGGTGAAGCGGCCTGCGAAGTTGTAAGCGGGCGACCTGCGGGTTACGTCAATAAAGCTGTTGTCTTTCAACCGAACCTCGAAGCCGGCCCGTACAAAGTGTTTGCCTGCGCTTAGCGATACGGTATCTACGACCTGGTTTAACTTCGGCGACTGGAATTGCGGGCGGAAATTTCGTACGCCGAGCTGGTTGTAGTTTGTCGGATTAATCAGCGGCAGGCCGCCGACTTGCAGCATCTCCGGAGGGAATCCACGGAATCCAAATTCGTCGGCCTTCTGGCCACCGACCGTTGCGTGCGCAAACTCAGCAAACGTATTGTTGTTGCCGTACCGGAGCGTGTTAACCACCGTCGGCGAAATCGTATAGGTCCATGCAGTGGCTACGCTCCAGTTACGATTGAACTGCGAGCCCTGGTTGCCAACGCCATCCGCTATCCCGGGCAGTATTGCATCACGACCGAACTTCTGCCGCAAATAGCTGAATCTTCCCATGATCTGGTGGTTTTCGCTCAGGTTGTAGTCACCGCGCGTGTCAAACTTGTGCGTGTTCTCCTTGCCGTCCCGCTGCCAGCTGAAGTTGTTCACCGGTCGGCCATTTTGGAAAGTACCCGGTAAGTTCGCCTCGGGATAGAGGTCGATCACCTTTTTACCAAGCGCATCAAACTGCGATGGCGGAATTACATTTCCAGGGAACTGCGCACCTGTGGCGGGATCAATTATGTTCAGTGCTCCGAACTCCCCGCGCCGTTGTGCCGCAGTCGGTACTGTCGTGACTCCCGTATCGGCAAAGTTCTGCCGAAAGCCCTCGTAGGCGCCGAAGTAGAACAGCTTGTTTCTCAGTATTGGTCCACCCACCGTCCCGCCGTACTGATCCCACTTCAAGTTGTTCTTCGGTACATTCTGCAGATTGTTGGTCCAGCCTCGCGCTGCCAGAGCCGAATTGCGGTTGAAGTAGTAACCAGTGCCGTGTGTCTCATTCGAGCCACTCTTGATCGAGACATTGATAACTGCTCCGGCGCTCCGTCCAAACTCAGCGGAATACGAGTTGGTCTGGACTTTGAACTCAGCGATTGCATCCGGGTTAGGCTGCACCACTTGAGCGCTGAGACTCTGCGCATTCTGCGTGCCCTGATTGTTGTCTACCCCATCCAGCAGAAAGTTGTTCTGCGTATGGTAGTTGCCATTTGCCACAAACCAGCCCGGCCCACGAGTCGTAGGGTTCAAGGTCCCGGCCGCGACTCCCGGCGACAGGAGTGCCAATTCTGTATATCGTCGGCCAGCAAGCGGTAATTCTACCGCCGTTCTTCCGCTAATCACTTGGCCAAGTGATCCTTGCTCGGTCTGAATCGAGGCTACATTCGCAGTGACCTCTACCGTCTCACTCACGGCGGAGACCTCGAGCTTGACCCGGACCAGACGACGCTCGTCTATATTGACCGAGACGTCGTTCAGCTTCACGGTCTTAAAGCCCGGCTGGACAACCTCAATCTCGTAGACGCCGCGCTGAATAGGGCTGAACACTGCGTAGCCATCGCCCGAGCTCAGCACTTGCACCGTGGCTCCGGTTCCCCGGTTCGATAAATTTACCTTTGCCCCTTCCACCGATGAGGAAGTGGAGTCTTCCACAAGGACTCGAAGGGACGCTGAGTCAGTTTGAGCAAACACAGCTCCCGCCACCAAAAATACTCCCAGCAAAAATCTCATTTCGTCAGGGTAGCGAGGAACTGTTTCATAACGGTTAGGGTTAAACGTCAATTGCGTGACGCTCCGTTACGGTTCGCTTTTCAAGATGGAGAGGACCGCGCCTGCGAACGCTTCCGCGTAATCTTACTCACAGAAAGCCGAATTGTTATAGAATTCCGCCATGAGAAGTCTCCGTTGCATCTCCCTAACCGGAGCTCTGCTTTGCTTCATGGGAACCCTGTACGCGCAATCCAGCGCTCAGCTTACCGGCGTCATCACCGACAAATCCGGAGCTGCTGTTCCGGACGTTGAAATCACAATCACCAGTACCGAAACCGGTTCCGAACGCAAGGTTCAGACAGACGCGTCGGGCCAGTACTCTGTACCGTTTCTCAATCCCAGCGACTATGTTATTGTCGCGAAGAAAGAAGGCTTTCGTGCCTATCGCCAGACCGGTGTGCGCCTCGAAGTGAATCAGGTTGCACGCATCGATATCGCGCTGGACCTTGGTGCAGTCACCGAGTCTGTCGACGTGACCAGCAGTGTGCCCCTTATCGAATCGGACACTTCGGCGGTCGGTCAGGTGATCGAAACCAAAGCTGTACAAGACCTGCCTCTGAATGGCCGCAACTTCGTGCAACTCGCCATCCTTGGTCCCGGAGTCAGCGGTGTAGGGTTCAGCTCCAAAGGCACCATCATGAGCGGTGGCCGACCGGATGATCTTCGTCCCGGCAGCGAGATTTTCGCAAACGGTAATCGCGAAGGCTCGAACAATTTCCTGTTTGACGGAATCGACAATAACGAACGTCTTACCCTGTCGATCGTGTTGCGGCCTTCGGTGGAATCCGTCCGCGAATTCAAAATCCAGACCAACCTCTTCTCTGCCGACCAGGGTCGGAACTCCGGGGCAACAGTCAATATCATCACGAAGTCCGGGTCGAATGAGTGGCACGGCAGCGCCTACGAGTTTCTGCGCAATCAGGCCCTCGACGCCAAAAACTACTTCACACGGCCTGGTACAAATACTCCGGCACTGCGACAGAACCAGTTCGGAGGCAGCTTCGGGGGCCGTGCAATTCGCAACAAGGTCTTTTTCTTCACCAACTACGAAGGCTATCGTCGCCGTCAGGAGAGAGTCTTCGTAAACACTGTGCCGACGCTCGGTATGCGCAATGGCGATTTCAGCGCCGTCCGTGACATCTTTGATCCCGCGACCCTTCGGGCCGATCCATCGGCAAGGAGCGGCTTTGTGCGAGACCCGTTTCCGAATCGTATGATTCCTCGCAATCGCTGGGATTCGGTTACCTCAAAACTGATCAACGCCTATCCTCTTCCGCAAAACGCTCTCCTCGCCAACAATCACACCAGTACACCGAAAGAAGCGCAGGACTGGAACCAGGGGGATGGTCGATTTGACTGGAATATCGATCAGAACAATACGATGTTCGGCCGGTACTCGCGTCAGGATACAGCCACTACACGGCCGTCCACCTTTACGCCGGTAAACATTCCCGGCATCGATCAACCGGTGAGTCTCGGCAACGAAGATACGTTTGCAGGTACTTCGCAGTTGTACGCCCACCACGCCGTGCTCAGCTTCATCCGGACACTGAGTCCGACGTTCATTCTGGAAGCAAAGATGGGTTTCAACCGGTTCAATCTGAACTTCCTCCAGGAGGGTGCTTCTCCCGGCGCGCAGCTAGGCGAAAAACTTGGAGTCCGCGGTGCTAACCAAGGGCCGAACTCGGATGGTATTCCAATCTTTAGTCCCGCGGCTTACTCGGGAATTGGGCAGACTCGCTCACTCCCTATCATTCGCGTGGAGACAACCTACCAGCCAGCAGTGAACCTGACAAAACTCCTCAGCTCCCACACCATCAAGTTCGGCGTAGACTTTCGACGGCGTGCACTAACCCAGTATCAGACCAATCGTGGGAACGGCAGGTTCAATTTCGGTAGAACCTTTACCGACGATCCTAACAATACAGGCCCCACTGGTGATGCATTGGCGGCATTTCTTCTGGGTACGGCGAATACGATTGAGCAGGACTTCACATTGGTGCAGCCAATGATTCGCATCTGGGAATCCAACGGGTATGTGCAGGACGACTGGCGAATCTCCCCTAAATTGACCATCAATGTCGGGCTGCGATATGAGTTCGATACGCCGCCTACCGAAAAGTACGACAGGTGGACCAACTTCGATGTGGTAACCGGCAAACTGCTCATCGCAGGTTTCAACACGGATTCTGCAACCGGAATTCAGCCGGACACAAACAACTTTGCACCTCGCATTGGGTTTGCCTGGCAGCCGCGTCAGGGTACTGTCATTCGTGGCGGTTTCGGCCTTTTCTACAATCCGGCCGGTAGTGAGGGGCAGTTGCTTCGACGTCACCGGCAGCTCCCGTTTGGACCTATCAATAGCTTCGACATCAACCAGTTCGTAGCGAATCCGCGCCGTGTACAAGACGGACTCCCACCGATCCCGAATCTCGATCCCGCAGTTGTGTCGAATAATCCCGTGGGTAACATGATCGCGGTCGACCGGAACTTCCGCTCCGGCTACGCGGAGCAGTTCAACTTACAGGTGCAACAGCAACTCCCCTCGAGTCTGGTTGCCAAGTTGGGTTATGTCGGGAATCTTGGCCGCAGGCTCGACAACACATTTAACTTCAACATTCAGGATCCAGGTCCCGGAGCTCCCGGACCAAGACGCCCCTTGTTTGCTCTTGCCCCGGGCGTGCAAACGGTGGACTACAACGTGTCCGATGGTCTGTCCTCGTATCACTCGCTTCAGGCCACCCTCGAACGACGCTTTGCCGGTGGTCTCGGCTTCCTGAGCGCGTATACATGGGCTCAC
>JACMLA010000636.1 GCA_014379815.1 Bryobacteraceae bacterium
GCTGGTTTGATCCCGGAATCCTTGGCTCAGTTTCGTCAGGATTTAATTGGCGACGGATGGAAGGTGACCAATATCGTAGTGAATCCATCGAGTTCTCCTCGAGAGGTGCGAGAACAAATCAAAACAGCGCATACTCAGGAACCCGCTGTAAAGACGTCTGTGGTTCTGATCGGCAGGGTGCCTGTTCCCTATGCGGGTGTCATTTTTCCTGACTCTCACGACGACCACCGCGGCGCGTGGCCTGCAGATGTCTACTACGGCGATATGGACGGGACCTGGACTGATGAATGGCAGAATGTTGCGACGAGCTCACGCGCAGAAAACAACAACACGATCGGGGACGGCAAGTTCGACCAATCTGTTCCGCCAGCTGTGAACGGGATCGTGGGCGTAGAACTCGAAGTAGGCCGGATTGACCTCCGGAACATGCCTGCATTTGGTGTTTCCGAGTCCGAACTCCTGGCCCGGTATTTTCGCAAGAACCACAGCTATCGCCATGCGCTGCGATCAGTGCCACGGAGAGCACTGGTAACCGACAACTTTGGCTATTTAGGCTCTGAAGTTCCCGCAATGAACGGCTGGTGGAATTTTCCAACGCTCGTTGGTGCTGAGAACGTGGAAGAGGGGCCGTGGATTCCATCACTTGCGGCAGGCAGCTACCTCTGGGCCTATGGATGCGGACCTGCGGGTTATCAGGGGGCGGGTGGCGTCGGCAGCACCGGGGATTACGCAACTCACGACTTGAAAGCCGAGTTTGTGATGACGTTCGGGAGTTACTTTGGCGATTGGGACACTGAGAACAACTTCCTGCGGGCGCCGCTTGGCGGTATCAACAGCGGCCTAGCATCAATGTGGGTCGGGAGGCCGAATTGGTTCGTCCACCACATGGCCTTGGGGGAAACCATCGGCTTCAGCACCAAGCTCACGCAGAACAACGTCAGCAGCTACGAGCCTGGGATCGCAGCTCGCGAAATTCACATTGCGCTCATGGGCGATCCTACGCTGCGGCTTTATCCGGTGAAACCTGTGTCAGGACTTACGGCGAGCACGCAGAACGGAAACGACGCGAATTTGCAGTGGCAGCCGTCGCCTGATGCCACGGTGGGCTACTATGTGTATGTCGCGAACGCTCCGCAGGGACCTTTTACGCGGGTGAACGCTGCCGCGCTGGCCGATACTCATTTCACCTACACCGGACCTTCCGCTGGTAAGACGTTCATGGTGCGCGCCCTCAAGCTGGAGGTGACGCCGAGCGGCTCCTTCTACAATCCTAGCCAAGGGGTCTTCTACACTGCTGCGACCACGCCACACGAAACGCCGCCAACTGTCTCGCTTTCCGTAATTCAGGCGAATGCGGCCGAGCTGAATGCAGTCCCTGGCACATTTCTCATCAGCCGTTCGGGGCCGATCGATGCGTCGCTGACAGTCAACCTTGCTTGCGTAGGGGTGGCTCAGAACGGGGTGGATCATCAAACTTTGCCGCCGCAAGTAGTCATTCCGGCTGGGGCCACCTCGATCACGGCGAGTGTCATCCCTAATATAGATGCTCTCGCCGAGGGGACAGAAACTGTGATGGCAACGGTTTCTCCCAGCGTCGCCTACACGATCGGCTCCAACAATCAGGCGAGCGTTCGAATCGCCGACAGCCCGTTCGACGCCTGGCGCTTCGAAAATTTTAGCGAAGCTGAACGTTCGGATCCGGTGAGGAGCGGGCCGACCGGCGACGCCAACGGAAACGGCCTGTCCAATTTGCTCGACTACGCCCTACTGACCGAGGCTCAAGCCACAGCATCGCTGGCGGCACCGGTCGTTTCCACCGGCGGATTTGGTTCCCAACGTTTTCTGCAGCTCGCGTATCGCCGCAATCACGCCGCGTCTGACCTGGAATTCGTGGTCGAACTCGCAGACCCGCTGGATCAGAATGCCTGGGCGAGTGGCGATGATTTAACGACGGTAGTGAGTACGACGGATAATGGTGACGGCTCCGACACGGTGGTGGTACGCGAGAACCGGACAATCGGCTCAAACGATTCAAGATTCCTTCGCTTGAAGGTGAAGTTTCGATAGACGACGGATTGGCCGGCATCTATAAAGGTCGAGGGCAGAGGCAAGTCAGACTGCTGCACCTTTCCATCCAGGCTTGCTAAGTTCTGGATTTATCCATTTAGGCGTCCGGACCTGAAGCTTTTCTGTAGTCGTTTTACCATGCCCTCCCTCCATACCGATGTCGCTCCCTCTGCATCCCGCGAAGGCATGGTGGCAGTGGGTCTTCCACTGTTAGGGTTGCTGGTTGGCGCACTCGTTTGGGCGCAGTTGATCTATAAGCTTCGTCTGGACTGGGCGACAAACGCTCAATATGGGTTTGGACCGTTTGTCCCGGTTCTGATCGCGATCCTGATTCTACAGCGGTGGAAGCCCGGTTTGGGCTCCGAATCGCCGGCAAAACCCGCGTGGCTCTGGATTGGTATTGGCTTGTTACTTTTTGCGCTTCTTCCACTGCGGATTGTTCAAGAAGCGAACCCCGAGTGGCGGCCTCTGAACTGGGTCCACGCGGCGATCGTCGTCCTCATCAGCACCTTTACGCTGTGGTTGCAGATGGGCTGGCGACAAACCCGGGAATTCGTTTTCCCGATGCTCCTGATCTTTCTCGCGCTCCCATGGCCCTTAAAGATGGAGCAAACAGTGATCCAGGAAATGGCACGCGCGGTCACCGCAGTCACTGTAGAAATGTTGGATCTAGTCGGAATCCCTGCGCTGCAAAAGGGCAATGTCATTCTAGTTCCGACTGGTCCCGTAGGAATCGCAGATGCCTGCTCTGGAATCCGCTCACTTGCCGGTACTCTCATGGCCGCAGTCTTTTTCGGGGAATACTTCAGGCTTCATTGGTGGGCGCGAGGACTGCTGCTGGTCTTGGGCGTTTCAAGCGCCTTCTTGTTCAACCTCATCCGAACCTTTACCCTCAGTTGGTTGGTCGCTACTCAGGGCACCTCGGTAATGGAGCGTTGGCACGACTACACTGGCCTCCTGATTTTCTGCGCCTCATTTGGCGTCCTCTGGCTGGTTGCCGGGCAATTGCATAATTATGCTTACGCGCAACCTGCGGCTAATCTTGCTTCGCTGCCGGTGCGTCCGGTCTCGAAATCCATCATCACAACGGCCGTTGTGTGGATTGTGCTCGTGGAAGTAGTTACCGAAGGCTGGTATCGAGCCAGGGAGCGTAACCTGCTCCATTTTTCTTCTTGGATGCCGAACTGGCCGCCCGAAAGCGCCGAATTTGGTTTCACTTCCGTCACAGACGAGGCTCAGGCGATCCTTCGTTACAGCGCTGGACAGGCTGCGATATTTGAAGAGCCCGGCACTTTTCGCTGGCAGCTTTTCTATTTTCGGTGGGAACCGGGAAGATCGTCCGCTCAGTTGGCCGTCCTGCATCGCCCCGATATCTGTCTTCCGGCGGCAGGTTTGGTGTCTTTAGGGAGGGGCACCAGGAAATCATTGGTTTTGGATGGAAGTGCCGTTCCGTTCGAATCGTTTCTTTTTAGTCGTGAGGGTTCCCCCATCTTCGTCTTTCGAACTCTTTGTGAAGATCGGCGCGAGCCAGGAGTCGTCTCCAATTTTGATCAAAGCGTCCGGGGAAGGCTGAACAGCGCCTGGAGCGGATACCGCAATCTTGGACAGCGCCTATTGCAGGTAACGATCGATGGAGCTGATAATGAAACTCGCGCGTTCGCTGATCTGGAGGCCAGACTCCCAAAGCTTATCACTCGAGCCGAATGACCACGACCACTTCTTTCCCGAGCCGATGTTTCCTACTGGGTAAACGCTTCCTTCGAGCAATCATGGGGATCGGGGTCGGCATTCTGTTTGAGTTCAACGCGCAGGCGCAAGGAGTCGTCCGACCGTCTTCGTTTAATTCGTTTTCTTTCAGCAGCAACTCTGCTTCGGCAGAA